>CAZCPP010000012.1:0-24131 GCA_964500655.1 uncultured Anaerolineaceae bacterium
GCCGAGGAAGGTCTCTTTTTTCAACCCTTATACCTTACTTTAAGAAAGCCCTGTTACCTGCAAAGGTCACCCGAAAAGGTGGCCTTTTTTCTTCCTGTGAATGTGCTACAATGAAAATAGATATGCAATCCACATTTGATATTCGCCCTTCACCCATCGCCGGAACTTGGTACGAAGGAAACCCCAAAAAACTACAACGCGAAATCGACGCACACCTTGACAACGCGGAACTTCCCACATTTTCTGGAGATGTGATCGCAGTTATCGCGCCTCATGCCGGGCATAGGTATTCTGGATCTGTTGCGGGCTATGCCTTTGCCGCGCTTCGAAACCATTCCCCTGACCTGGTCGCCGTTATTTCACCCATGCATCACCCTTATTCGCAACAACTCATTACTTCCAGTCACGATGGATATTCTACGCCCTTGGGAACAATCCCCATCGATAAATCCGCCATAAACGAACTCGACAAGACTCTGCAATCAGACTTGGAAATTGGCCTATCTCACATACCCCGTGACCCGGAGCATTCACTCGAAATTGAACTACCATTCTTACAGCGCGCGTTGACATCCGAATTCAAACTGCTCCCTGTAATGGTGCGCGCCCAAGAACCCGACATTTCACAAAAACTGGGGATTGCACTTGCAAACGTGTTGCATGATAAAAACTATGCCCTGGTCGCAAGTACTGATTTATCTCATTTCCATGAGCAGGAAACTGCCAAATTACTGGATAGTGAAATGCTGCGCCAGATCGAATCCTTTTCACCTGAGGGCATCTTTGAAGCTGAACGTACTGGTAAAGGTTATGCCTGCGGGCATGCCGCAGTTGCAGCTGTATTGTGGGCATCCAGAGAACTGGGTGCGGATACGGTCAAGCAGCTGCACTATGCCACTTCTGGTGATGTGACCGGGGATTACACAAGTGTGGTTGGTTATGGAGCAGCCGTAATTCTAAAAACAAAATGACTGATTTGAACGTTACAACCAGTCATTTTTTAGATGATACAACTCTAAAATTATTTCCCCATATCAAGTAATTTGCACTAATTACATTGCGCAGTTTATTTATTCCATTGCTTTATTGCATCCTGGAAAGCTTGAATTAGTCGTTCATCAGGTAAAGAGTTTACGTCTTGGTATGCTTTGCCATTAACCCATATCTCTAGACCACCATCTGGACTAGTGCCGAGATCAATCTCGAATTGATTGAGATATGGATCTGATTTTAGTTTTGCCTGGATAATATCCTCGATTTGCTCTGCAAAGGGCGCCGCTAGTTTTTCGCCTTCATCATGATCAAACACTTGATACCCCTCTCCATCTTCCTTGGTAGCAGCCAGTGTCTCAGAAGGTGGGGTTGAATTCATCCACTCTGGCTGTTCATCATATGATTCTGTTAGATTTACATCCCGTGCTTTTAGAAAAACCGGGATAAGAAGAAGAATAGCAACCAAAAAAGCAATTGCGCCGACAATAATAAGTGATGTCTCCATTGAATCCTCCACAGGCAATTTTTGATAATATAACAGGAATGCATATTGTAGGCAAGATAATCATATGTTGATCGATAATCAGCAACTATTGCCCTCATTCCGTTGATATAACCAGGGATTATAATTTGATCATGTATGCTCAAATTGTAGTTAATGTGCCTGCCGTGACAGATGTTTTTGATTACGAAATTCCATCTGAACTTATGGGGAACGTTTGCACAGGCTGTCTTGTTACAGTTCCATTTGGTAAACAGACGGTGCAGGGTGTAATCATGCGATTTGTTGATCAACCTGCGGTTGCCAAAACAAAAGCAATTCTTGAGATCATTGACTCTGATCCCGTTTTGACGTCCATCCAGATCGCACTGGCTGAATGGATGGCCGAAGCAACACTCTCTCCAATTGCTGCGATCGTCAAATTGATGTTGCCGGCAGGTTTAGGTCAACAGGCAGATATCCTTTATTCACTAAGCACTAACCCGTATATAGTCGAAGAAGACGCTGGACAAATTCAAAATAAATTATTAAAGGTGCTACAGGAACGGGGTTCCCTCCGAGGGCGCCAAATCGATACTCACTTTCGTAATGTGGATTGGCGTAAGTCTGCAGAGTGGTTGGTTAGACGCGGAGTTTTGACAAAAAAACCTGTATTACCAGAACCACGTGTGCGCCCAAAATACATTCGTGTGGCTCAACTGGCCATACCTCTTGAAGATGCCGAGTCCGCCCTTCCGGATTTGGGCAAGACCGAGGCTACGCAACAACGTCGCTCCGCGGCATTGCGATACCTGATGCGCGAACTAGACGAAGTCAACGTCTCATGGGTGTATGCCGAAAGCAGCTGTAACCTACCTGATCTTCAAATACTGGCTGAACGCGGCTTAATTTTATTGCGTGAGAACGAAATCTGGCGTGATCCATTAGAAAAAGTAGAAAGGCGAGGATTCGAGAGTAATGATATTCCCAACTTGACATCCGAACAAGATCAGGCTTGGGTAAAAATCCGGTCAACTTTCTCTCATCCCACTCACCTGCCGTTCTTATTACATGGAGTGACTGGCTCAGGCAAAACTGAACTCTACATCCGCGCGACAGAAGAAGCAGTGCGACGAGGAAAACAGGCCATCATACTTGTTCCTGAGATCGCGCTCACTCCTCAAACTGTGCGTCGGTTCCTATTGCGGTTTCCTGGCCAGGTCGGTCTCATTCATTCCAAACTATCCGAAGGTGAACGATACGACACTTGGCGACGGGCCCGGGCTGGTTTGATAAAAGTAATCATCGGACCGCGCAGTGCTCTTTTTGCGCCTTTACCAGATATTGGCCTCATTACAGTGGATGAATGCCACGATAGCTCATATTATCAGTCCGAACCACCGTTTTATCATGCCGTCGCGGCTGCACAAACCTGCGCACAGCTAGCAGGTGCGGTTTGTATTTTGGGTTCGGCAACACCAAATATCGTACAACGCTGGAATGTGGGTGAAGGGAAAAGCACTCTACTAAAATTGCCCACACGCATCGCATCTGCACAAGAGGCGGACGCACCTCAAAGTCTGGACCTTCCGCCTGTTTCCGTCATTGATATGCGCGAGGAACTCAAAGTGGGAAACCGTGGTATCTTCAGCTGTGATCTAATGCAAACCCTGGATGAAACAATCAAACGCGGAGAACAAGCTATTTTCTTTTTGAACCGACGCGGTACAGCGACATATGTTTTTTGTCGGGATTGTGGGTTTGTTTTGAAGTGTCCAAATTGTGATACACCATTGACATTTCACATCCATGAAAAAGAAAGGCTCACCTGCCATCGTTGCGGCTATACCCGTCAGAAACCAAAGAAATGCCCTGATTGTGGCAGCGTACAAATTCGAGAGTACGGTCTGGGTAGTGAACGTGTTGAAACAGAAATCGAGAATTTATTCCCGCGAGCGCGTGTGTTACGCTGGGACTGGGAAACCACCCGCCAGAAAGATGCACATGAGATTATCTTAAGCCATTTTGCTTCACACCGCGCGGACGTGTTGGTCGGCACACAGATGCTGGCAAAGGGTTTAGATTTACCGCTGGTAACACTTGTTGGTGTTGTGCTCGCGGATGTAGGCTTGAATCTACCCGATCCATTTGCAGCTGAACGCGCCTTTCAGGTATTGACACAAGTAGCCGGACGTGCCGGGCGAAGCATTCGCGGCGGTCAGGTTATCATGCAAACATTCCAACCTGAGCATCCAATAATTCAGGCAGCTTCTAGGCACGACTACGCGGGTTTCTATCAACAGGAATTGGATGGACGACGCATGTTAGGTTATCCGCCCTTCGGTCGGTTGGTACGGCTGGAGTATCGTCACAGGGACAATGAACGGGCTGAGAATGAAGCTAATAAAACGGCCAGCAGGCTGAATTCCCAGATCGAAGCGGGGGAGCATCTACAAACAACGTTGGTTGGCCCTACCCCTTGCTTCTTTTCCAAACTGCGCGGTGAGCATCGTTGGCAAATCGTATTGCGCGGGCCTAACCCGGTTGATATTTTGCAAGGACAACGATTCAACGGCTGGCGTATTGAAGTCGACCCCATATCTTTGCTATAATCAAGCTTATTTGCCAAAAGGAGAGTGGTTATGAAAATCTTCAGTCTAGGTTAGTCATTTCTTATGCAAGCTTGGCAAATGGCTTTTAAGGACAAAGATTTAATAAAGCCCTCACTTTATTCGCTGGTGGTTGGAATTGGTGTCTCAATCGTTGGCATCATACCTGTTGTGGGTGCTTATCTACTCTTTGGAGAAACAGGCATTGGACAAGCAATCACTTTTGTATTAGGTGCGTTGATGGTCTTCGCAAATTTTGTGGTCACTTATATTTTCTCATGTATGACGGCATATTTGATTTTTGGTTATCTATCAGAAGGTGATGGCCGTATGGATAAGGCCTGGGACATTGTAAAGCGCGATTTCTTCGATATCTTGACTCTGGCTGCAGCTTCGACTGCAGTAAATTTGATAAAAAACATGGCTAGAAAACGCAACCAAAAGCGTGGCAATATTCTTACCAGCTTGACGGCTGGCGCAGCTAGTTTGTTTGAAGTACTATGGACTGAGGCTGCCTATCTCATCTTGCCTGCCATGATGATTGATGATATAAATCTCAAAAATAGCATACAACGCATCTGGGATATCACGAAAGCCAATTTACTGCTGATCGGCATCAGCACGGTTGGTGTTCGCTGGGTCACAGGTTTAATTGGAGTTGCACTTGGATTGATCGGTGTGGGAATCGGACTTGGTGTCGGTTATGGAATCATCAGCCTGCTTGGAATGGAAACACTTGGTCTTGTACTGGGAATTGGCCTGGGTTTACTGATTTTCTTCGCGTTTACCTTGGTCGCCAGCGTTATCAGTAATTACACTGGAACTGCCTATCACACTTGCCTATATATTTGGGCTCGTGAAGCTGAAAAAGCACAGGTTGCCGGTCAATCAATACAGGTGGCGGCCCCGGCCCCATTAGCAGCTGTATTGGGATAGGATAGGACATGACACAGCCACTTCAACCTCGTCGTGAGGTTTTGACTTGGAGCGATGTTGATCGTTTACTCGACCATCTGTTACCACAGTTCAAACGTGAGTTTACAGCCATGGTAATGATTACGCGTGGTGGCATCATCCCCGGCGGGATGCTTGCCGAAGCCATGAACATCACTCACCTGTTAACTGCAGCCGTTGACTTCCCCAGTCAATCTGATCAAGCTAAGGATAAGTTGATGGTCTGGCCAGATTTCATTCAATTCCCTGCAGATGAGTTAGTGCAAGGACGCCCAACACTGATCGTGGATGATGTCTGGGGTTCCGGGCGTACGATCACTGCGGTTAAGAATCGTGTCTCTTCTGCAGGCGGTTTCCCGGAAACTTGTGTGTTGCACTTTAATCCATATCGGAATCTTTTTGGCAAGGTCCGCCCGGAATATTATGCGGCTATCACCGATGCTTTTATTATCTTTCCATGGGAAATCGACCGCGGCGCAGACAAAGCCCTCTTGGGCGGATTTGAACCTTAGGTCATGCACACCCTAAACACTGAACCTGCGCAAAATTTGGAAGCGCTCCGTCAAAATGAATATTTTGACGGGCTGGACGATGATTTGCTCAACCAGGTTTCCCAACACATGCAAATGCGTGAATATGAACGGGGTGAGGCGCTATTTTGGGAAGGTGATCCATGTGCAGGCCTGCATATCATCGAGCAAGGCTTCGTAAAGCTGTATCGTCTCTCGCCACAAGGCAGACAATATATCGTACGGGTTTTGCAGGAAGGCGATACATGTAACGAAGTCCCCACCTTTGACGGGGGCACTAACCCTGTCAATTTAGAAGCGCTGGAAACGACACGTGTGTGGGTTATCCAGGCAGACATTCTTCAAGATCTGCTGCGAAAGCATCCTGATTTCGCTCAAAAAGTAATTAACAACCTGGGTAAAAACCTGCGTGGACTGGTTCGGATGGCCAGCGAGATGGCCTTTTACCAAGTTACCCATCGGCTGGCGCGTCTCATCAGTGAACAACCACCCGCCGAGCTCAGCGGTACGCCCTGGACACAGGAACAACTGGCTGCCCGCCTCGGTACTGTGCGCGAGGTGGTGGCGCGCTCATTAAAAGAATTGGAACGTAGCGGAGCGATTCATTTGGAGAAGCGCCGCATTGCAATCTCTGACCCGGACGTGCTTGCGCAGTGGGCGCAACCGTGGAATTAGCTCAGACAAATGGATTAGATAATATTCACTACTGACCCCCGGGCTGTCTTTTCGACCTCGATACGTGTTGGGAAGGCATCTTTCAATTCATCCAAATGTGTAATGATTAATATCTTGGCGAAATCAGCCTTTACCAAGTTAATGGCTTCGATCAAGCGCTGTCTGCCCTGAATATCTTGCGAGCCGAAGCCCTCGTCAATTACCAAAGTCTGCAGGCGTGCACCTTTGCGCTGCGCCAGCACTTCCGAAAGCGCCAACCGAATGGCAAAGTTCACTCGGAATGCTTCCCCACCCGAATACATCTCGTAATCGCGAACTCCCACCACATCGCTGATTTGAATGTTGAGTGTCTCTTTCAAGTCCTCGCGTTTTTTGTCTTTGTATGCAGACTGGGTCACGAAGCGGATGCTCATCTGACCGTCGCTCAAGCGGTCGAGCAACTCATTAGCCCGTGTCTCAATCTGTGGCAACGCCTGCTCAATCAATAAAGCCGGAACACCGTCCTTGCCAAAGGCGCGCTCCAGAGTCTTGTGGCGGGCGATGTTTTGCTGGATATCTTCACGCTCAGTAACATAATCAACTTTGCGGTTCCGTAGGTCATCTAACACATCTACTTTTTGGCGGGCTGCGCCAACTTCTTGTGTGAGCTGGTTTTCTTGTTCTTGTAAATGCAACAACTCGTTATAGGCCCCATCTAAATCAGGAGCCTGAGATTCTGCCGCAGCAAGCGCAGCCACCGCTGCATCGTGCTCAATTTGCTGTTGGGTTGCTTCTCCTTCGAGCTTTTCAATATCGGATGACAAATTACCAATCTCATCTTCGATGGGCTTGAGTGCCGCACGTGCTCTTTCAAGCTTCTGATACTCATCTTCAACAGCCCGTTGCTCGGATTCTGCCTTACGCAAAGCGTCGTGCGCTGCTGCATCATACCCCAACGCTGCAAGCTCCTTGTCAATTTTTTTGAGTCGCTTACGAACTTCGCTGGCATAGCTTTCTTTTTGCAAGCTCTTTTCAATCTCGGTTAAGCGCTTCACACCCGACAACTTCCATTCATCAGCTATTTTTTGCACATTTTCCAGGCGCTCATTCAATTTTGTGATAGTTGTGGAAGCGGACAGACGTTCATTTTCAGTAGCTGCATAATTCGCAAACTTTGCTTCATAGTTTTTAACCTGCTCAACCAACGTTTTCATTTCAGCATTATTTGCCCGGTAGTGGTCACCCTGCGACCTTCCATCTTTCTCCAAACTCGCCAAAGTAGATGCGCGATGTTCATCGCTCAAATCCTGTCCACATAATGGACAGGCCACTCCATCAGCTACAGAAAGCCGGTCTATGCGCCCCTTCAATTCGTCCATCTGAGCTTTTAGAGCTATGTTCTCGGCCTTCAACTCGGCTAACTTCTCCCTCGTGGCTCCTACCTGATGCTCAATTTCTTGTCGCTCGTTCAGTTTTTTCTCGGCATCATCCAGAGCTTTGTTCGCTGACTTTACCTGTTCTTTCAACCCATTGATAGTTGATGCTTGCTCACTGATTGATAATTGCTGAATGCTGAGCGCATCTGTCTCCTGCTCCAATTTGGCTTTCTCAACTGCAATCTCCTCTAACAACGGAAGCCGAAGTTTCTCATGCTCTCGGAATTGTTCTGCGACCTTATCCATTTGCTCATACTCAGCCCGAGCCTGCTTCCACTTCTCATACGCGGATTCTACCTCTGCGGCTCTTTCCAAGAGATTCGAAAAGGTAACGCGTTCGGATTCTCGATCGGCAAGGCGAGCTTGAAGCCCGGTAAGATGTGTTTGTGACCGTTCGAGGGCGGCAGCCAATGTCTCGACCAGTTTGCGCTGGTTATTAAGCGATGCTTCTGCTGTCTTCATACTTTCCAGCGCAGCTTCTTGAGTCTTGCGTGCTGTTGCCAGTCCCCTGAGTTCACGTTCCAATTCAGCAAGACCCGCTTTACGCTGCTCTTCCTCGCCTAACTCAGTGTCGATTTCGGTGATGCGCCCGTCAATAGTGCGGACGTCATCTTCCAATTTCCGGCGACGTTCGGCCGTACGCGTGCGATAGGTATCCCAGGCTTCCAAGCCTAAAATATTGCCAAGTACTTCCTTACGTTTACTGGCGGTTTGCTGGGTGAACTGATCGGCTTTGCCCTGCAAGAAAAAGGCGGCATTCACAAATGTATCATAATCAAGACGCAATATCTGTTCGATACGTACCTGTGTCTCTCGCATGGTTCGCTCAGTAAGCGGACGCCAAGATTTAGCATTCTGCACCTGAAATTCAAGTGTAGTGCTCTTTCCACGCTGCAGACTGCGCTGCACGCGGTACACATTGCTTTCATATTCAAAGGTAAAAGTGACTTCAGCGGTGTCTGACTGCAAGTTGACCAATGACTCATCACGTTTACGCGCTTGCCCGAATAAAGACCAGGTGATGGCATCCAGCAAAGATGATTTACCCGCCCCGTTCGAGCCGGAAATGCAGGCTAGATCAAAGGTCGTGAAATCTACTTCGATAGGATCGCAATAGGAAAGAAAACCAGAGAGATTGAGTTGAATGGGAATCATTCTAAGTTTTTTCGAAAGGCATATTGGCTTTTAATAATCTCATATCCAATTTGTTTATAAAATTCATGTGCCTGGGTACGAATAGTATTCGATCGCAAATAGATGCTGCTATAGCCTTGCTTTCGCGCCCAGGATTCGGCAGCTTTCATCAATTGTTTTCCAATGCCCTGCCCACGTGTGCTTTCATCTACAACCAGCCCACCAATTTCAACTTCAGGGGCATCCACAAGCAAGCTATAGGTGTGAGCATGCACCCAGCCCACTACTTGGTCACCTACTTCAGCTATGATGACAACATCTTCTTCTGGTCTGGCATGCAATCTATCAAAACGATCCTGAATTTGTTCAGCTGTAAACGAATATCCAAGTTGTGTCGCTAATCTCGCTAGTGCCTCGATGTCCTCTGCCCTGGCAGTACGAATGGAGATTTTATTCACCTTTTTCATAGACGAATGAATTATACTCGTAGGCTGTTCGCTAAACTTTATTATACATTCACAACAGAACTTCCTTGTTACATACAACGAGTGATGTTATCATCTTTCATCATGCTGGAAGTCGAATCTACCAGGTCTCGCAGACGATTAAGACTCATTGTGATCACGCTAGCCACCCTACCATGCTACTGCCTGGGGCTGATTGCTGTGCGCTTGGCCCCCGACCCAAACGCGATCACCCCAACTGCAACCAACACACCAGTTACTGCCACCGCGACCGAAACATTGAGCATCCATACACCTACTGGCAGCCTCACGTCGGTAATTCTGACTGGTACGATCACCCAAACTCCAACTGTAACTTTGACTCCTACTAATACCAACACACCCTTCCGGCCGGCAACATTCACATCGACTAACACAAATACTCCTACCATCACACCAACATTCACACTGACCTCTACACCAACCTCAACCTTCACGTTTACTCCTACAAATACTTCCACAAATACATCTACTCCAACCAACACCCCAGTTCCAAGCATTACCGCCTTCCCAATAGCAATTCCATAATACAGACAATATCCCTTCTTGAATGACCGAAATCCTTCCATTTCTAAAATCTTTGCTATCCGCTCCTGGTCTACCTGGTCATGAATTCCCTGTTGCGCGCTTGATCGAAAGGGAATGGCAACCGCTGGTAGATAAACTATCGTTGAGCCGTCTGGGCTCAGTCCACGGGTTTATAAAGGGCGCGGGTGAAGATCCACGCCCCACCATTATGCTTACCGCGCACATGGACACCATCGGCCTGATGGTCTCCCAAATAGATAATGGCTTCCTGCGCATCACTTCCATCGGCGGAATAGATCCACGTATCCTGCCAGGTCAGGCTGTGATTGTCCACACTGCCAAGAAAGACCTTCCCGGAGTGATTCTCATGCCGCCGGCCAAACTGCTCCCACCGGGAGAAGGAACCGGAGTGGTGGACATCTCGCATCTTTTCGTGGACGTAGGCTTGCTTCCGTCAAAGGTAATTAGCCTCGTTCGGGTAGGGGATCTAATCTCCTTCGGAACGGAAGCAACTGAAATGTCCGGAGAGATCGTAACCGGTCCCTCGCTGGATAATCGCGCCTCAGTTGCAGCGCTCACATTGTGTTTTCATAGTCTACAATCCACGTCCCATGCATGGAATGTGTGGGTAGTGGCAACAGTACAGGAAGAAACAAATTATGCTGGCGCAGCCACTTCTGCGTTCCAACTGCAACCAGATCTTGCGATTGTTATTGACACCACCTTTGCAAAGGGTCCCGGAGCAAGTGATTGGCAAACTTTTGGTTTAGGGAAAGGTCCAACATTTGGGCATGGACCCAACATCCACCCTCATCTCTTCAAACAATTCGTAGAACTGGCCGATCAGTTAGAAATCCCCTATGCTACCGAACTCATGCCAACATCATCTGGCACAGACGGGATGGCTACACAGATCACGGCCAAAGGCATCCCGACATTTGTGTTGAGCATTCCCATTCGTTATATGCATACTCCCGTCGAGATGGTAACGCAGAAAGATATTCAGCGTACCGGGCGTCTATTGTCAGAGTTTATTGCCAACCTTGAACCTGAATTTACGAGCACCATCACCTGGGACGATTAGTCATGTCTGATTCGCAACCATCGTTTGGAAGTAAACAACTGAAACTGCTGGAGATACTCTGTAACGCCTGCGCTGTCTCTGGGGATGAGGGAGCAGTGCGCAAGATTGTTTTAGGTGAAGTAAAAGCTTACGCCGATGAAGTAAATGTAGATGCAATGGGAAATGTATTGGTCACCAAGATAGGTAATGGAAAAGAACGCCCGCGCATCATGTTGGATGCCCATATGGACGAGGTTGGGTTCATGCTAGTATCTGAAGAAGGGGAGGGATTATTTAGTTTCCAAACTGTAGGTGGCATCGATCCTCGAAACTTACCAGGTAAAATGATACTTGCAGGTAAAGAGAACATCCCCGGTGTAATAGGCTTGAAACCCATTCATCTGTCTGACCCTGGAGAATTAATGAGCAAACCATCGATTGATTCCTTTCGTATCGATCTTGGCCCCAGCGGGGTAGCCAAACCTGGAGATTGGGCTACCTTTGCAACCAAATTCAAGCGGGTTGGCCCTTCGATATTTGCAAAATCAATTGATGATCGCATTGGCGTTGCGACCCTGATTGAGTTGTTAAAACATGCACCAGCAAACATTGATTTGTTGGCTGCTTTCACTGTACAAGAAGAAGTTGGTTTACGGGGCGCGAAAACTGCGGCTTTTACCTTTGACCCTGACGTGGCTATTGCCATCGACTCGACTCCCGCTCATGATATGCCTACACACGATGGTGCAGAAAATGCTGCTTACAACACAAAACTCGGATTAGGCCCGGCTATTTATATTCAAAATTCATCAACCATCGATGACCCGCGATTGGTGAACTTCTTGAAGGAGACTGCCGAAGCGGAAGGTATTCGCTATCAAATCCGTCAACCGGGAGGCGGTGGGACGGATGCAGGTGCGATTCAACGTACACGAGCTGGTGTACCCGTCGTCTCAGTATCTGTACCTGGACGTTATGCTCACACCCCCATTGGCCTGTGCCGCGTAGACGATTGGAGAAATACACTCAAACTTTTGCATACCGCTCTTAGCCACATAACACCCAAATTACATGTGCCCGAATAAGTAAATTTTGATCGATGAAGTACTCTTTCGCGCAAAGAAATTTCATCCATTACAATAATGCTGTCCGGGTACTTGTAGGAAACAAATACACATGAAAGGTTTGGTAGCTTTAGTTGGTTCTGGTGAATATTTACCGGTCATGAACGATGTTGATCGCCACCTGCTGGCTTCGGTTAACACCAATGGCCGCGTGCCGCGCGTAGTTTGCATGCCCACCGCCGCCGGACGGGAAGGAAATGAAAGTATCAATCGCTGGCTACACATGGGCCAGGTACATTTCCAAGCCTTGGGTGCAGACGTGACCCCCGCACGAATAATTGATCGCAAATCTGCGGATGATCCCCAATGGGAGTCAGCGGTGAAGGAAGCCGATCTAATCTATTTTTCAGGCGGTAATCCAATGTACTTGTATAAAACTATGCGTGGCAGCCGCGTTTGGGAGATTGCACAAAAAGCCTGGGAACATGGCGCTGTTTACGCCGGCTGTTCAGCCGGTGCAATGATCCTGGCACAAAAAGTACCCAACTTCCGCGCGGCAGGGCTGAAATCAGTAGACGCATTTCAGTTAATATCCCCCACTTTCGTTATACCGCACTTCGACCGTATGCGTGGATTGTGGTCGGCTTACCTTTTCGCTGTCCGCCGTCAGTTGAAAGATGATCAATTTATCTTGGGCGTGGATGAAAACACTGCATTAGTCGGAAATCTCGATTCAAACTGGCAAATTATGGGACAGGGCAAAGTGCACATTATTACACGTGAAAATCAACAAATTTATGAAGTCGGGCAATACGTGCCACTCACAACATAATTAACTTTCTGTGGTACAAATTCAACGAGAATAGTATGAAACAGCTTATTCACAAACTGACTGAAACTTTCAGTCCATCGGGCCACGAAGATGCCATCCGCGAAGTCATCTTGAGTGAAATTCAAACCCTGGCTGATGAAATTCGAGTCGATACCCTGGGAAATATCATCGCGCGCAAAGGCGATAAGACCGAGAATGGTAAGCGTGTAATGATCGCTGCTCACATAGACGAAATTGGTCTGATTGCCACGCATATTGATGAAAAAGGCTTCATTCGTTTCACAACCATAGGTATTCCCTTTGCTCGGTATCTTCTGGGTGGGCGTGTTCGCTTCGTAAACGGTGTAATGGGTGTTATTGGCACAGAGCGACCCAAAAAGCTCAATGAAATTCCAACCCCCGACAAATTGTTTATCGATGTTGGCGCTACTTGGAAAAAAGATTGTCCTATCAAGGTCGGGGATGTGGCAGCCTTTGAACGTCCGTTTGTAGATTTGGGAAAGCGAGTGATAGCAAAGTCATTGGATGACCGTGTTGGAGTGGCAATCGTTATCGAAACGATGCGCAGGCTTGAGGCAGGTCCAAATGAGATCTACTTTGTCTTTACAGTGCAGGAAGAAGTTGGTGTACGCGGTGCTACTGTTTCCGCTTATAACGTTGATCCCGAAATCGGTATCGCCATTGATGTCACTCCTGCTGGCGATACACCAAATCCTATTCGTCGCGACATCGAACTAGGCCAAGGCCCAGCCATTAAAGTCAAGGATCACCTGATGCTCTCTGACCCAAAAGTGGTTAAATGGATGGAGCGTATTGCTCAAAAAACAAAAATCCCAACTCAGCGTGAAGTGCTTACTGGCGGCAGCACTGATGCCCGCGCTATTCAAATAACCCGTTCCGGCGTACCTGCTGGAGGGTTAGTTATTCCTTGCCGCTATATTCATTCACCTTCTGAAATGATCGATTATGATGACGTTGAGAACGCGGTTAAACTATTGACTGCCCTACTCAGCGCACCAATTGAGTTAGGATAATGCGACGATTACTGATATTTGTAATTCTAATTCCTTTTTTGGCAGGGTGTGCTAACTTTCCCTCGCTGCTTAGCACATCTGAACCTGCTATCATTCCTATAAACACCAGCACTCCTACCACAACTCCCGCTACCAGCGTTCCCTCACAGGCATCGCCTAGCGGACCTCAGACGCTACGAATTTGGGTGCCATCTCAATTCGACCCCTCCACAGAAAATTCCACAAGTGCGTTGTTTCAAGAGCGACTGAACGATTTTAAGGCACGCCGTCCCGGCCTAGAGATCGAAGTGCGAGTCAAAGCCGAGAGTATGGAAAAATCGCTAATCACTACCCAAGAAGCAGCACCATCCATCATGCCGGATCTGGTGGCGCTTTCCCGTGATGACCTGGAGGCTGCTGCAACTCAAGGTTTGTTGCATCCACTGGATGGGCTAACCACCCTACCCGATGATCCAGACTGGTACCCTTACGCACTTCAGATGGCGCACATACAGAATACTACCTTCGGTTTGCCATTTGCAGGTGATGCATTAAGCCTGATCGGATACGCAAATCCGCAACTGATTAATTGGAATGAGCTTTCGAAAGAATCCATGTTCATTTTTCCAGCTGCAGATCCTCGAGCATTATTCAGCGTAGCACTTTATCTATCGGTTGATGGAAGCCTACAAGATGATCAAGGGCAACCAAACGTAGACGAAGATATTCTTGTTGAAGTGCTCTCTTTATATCAACCATCTACCGAGATAGAATTTTTTTCTCCCGCAAGTGTAGAGTATCAAAGCAATGAACAAGCTTGGAATGCTTTTCTTGAAAGACGTGGCAACTTGACAGTCAATTGGGTCTCGAACTATCTCCAAGATCAAATACCTTCACTAACTCTTGCGTCTCTCCCAGGGCTAGAATCTGGTCAGTACACTCTGGCAACTGGCTGGAGTTGGGCATTGGCTGGCTCCAACTCTGAAAACCAGTCACTAACTGTTGAACTGGCAGAATTCTTATCCGATAGTCAGTTTTTGGCGGAATGGAACCAAGCCACGGGATACCTTCCTACACGGCCAACAGCTTTATCGTCCTGGAACGATGCGAAATACAAGACTTCTTTGGCACTTACCGCCGAATCCGCAAGTCTGGTTCCGAGTCAGGAGTTACTAACTATTGTTGGCACATTAATCGCGGAAGCTACACTTTCTGTTATGAATGGAGAACTACTTCCTGCTGCTGCTGCACAGTCCATTGTTGAACAATTAAAGTAATCAAAATATTTCTCATATGTGCCGTTAACACAAACTTGTTAGAATATTTGATCAATAAATAATAGGAGTAAAACTGTGAAATTTAGTAAAATTATGGTTGATATGATGAATGAGCAGATTGCTCATGAATTGATCGCCTCGAATCAATACCTGCAAATCGCTACCTATTTTGACGGACAAGCGTTTCGCAAATTATCTGAATTCTTTTATAAACAGTCTGAAGAGGAACGTGAACACGCTTTGAAGTTTGTGCACTACATGAATGAGGTAGGAGCAGAAGTTCGCATCCTGGAAATCCCTGCAGCAAGCTATGAGATTAAATCCGCTGAGCATGCCTTCCAAATGTCATTAGACTGGGAAAAGGAAGTCACTCGCCGCATTCACGCTTTGATGGATCAAGCTATCAGCGAGAAAGATTACGCTTCTCAGGCATTCCTGCAGTGGTTTGTTACTGAGCAAGTGGAAGAGGAAGACTCAATGGGAACTATGTTGCAAATTGTGCAGCAGGCTGGTGAAAAAAACCTGTTGATGGTAGAAGCCTATATGACCCATGGCGGATAATTACATGTAATTCTTCGGATAAACAGGCTCCCTTCCGGGAGCCTGTTACTTTTAGGTTATTTCTTCTTTGCATCATTTTGGTCGGGTTCATCTGGCACGTCTCTTTCCAAACTTGTCAGATTTGTTGCCCAAGTCTCCAAAGATGGTGCCAAAGTATTTGCAACAATAGCTCCTATCATAGCGAGCACTAAACCCCCCATCGAGATCCAGAAACCGTTCGCAACCTCAACACCCATGGAAATTGATGTCCCAAAGATTCCTTCAGACCCGCCAACTTTAACTCCGCCAACTGTTGCTTGAATACCCGCGAAGAATACACATCCCAAGCATAGAGAGATAATAGAGGCTATTAACATTATGCGGGATAGCCGCTTGTATTCAAATTTCAGCAGGCCTAGTGGAATTGATATCAACCCAGCACTTGCTGCCAAGGATAATAGCATGGCAATTGGTATTAGCCATATTAGCAAGGACAAAACTATGAGTAGAACACCAAGCCCCACCGCTCCGTCAATATCAGTAGCAAAAAGCCCAAATCCGGCTATCAGTGATTGAAAAGCCAGCGCAATGCCGCTTAGTGTCCCATCTAAACTGCCCAAATCAAAAAGCTCTGCAGCCCCTCCAATGTTTGCTTTTACCCATGGAAGCAGAAACCCAATTAAACCAAATAGGGCTCCAATCAAGCTAACAGTTGCTGCAAGGGATTCGGTTCCTTTGCGGGCAAGATTTGGAACGTTAGTCCAATTCTTGCCGTCTTCTACTTCACCGCGAGCAATACCAGGAATTTTTACTGAACCAACCCCCAATCCATATACAATGCCAATCCACAAGAGGAGCAAAATTGGGGTAAAAAAACACAAACTACCAATACAAAATTGAACTACACCTTCCATTACTATTCTCCTTTCCCAAATACGACAGGCATCAATATTATACGGTACATTTTGAGTTTTATGAAAAGAGTTACATCCAAGCCCAGATCATCCACAGGCCTACCATTACAATCCCAATTGTAATACGAATTGCAATTGACCAACCCCAGCCAACCATCAATGACCAGGCCACGTGCAAAGCTTTACGTAATTTCTTGCGCCGGATAAACTCTATAAGGAAAACACTCACCGGTGCAGCTGCCAATCCAGCAATTGGGGAAAGAATGAAACTGACAATCAGACTAGCCACATAGCCCATCACAATTGAGAACCATGAGGCGCCACTTTCATGGGCCTTCCTACTCATCATTATGTTATCAATCACATTCCCGATTATCATCAGTATAGTGACCAGCGAAAATATTATCCAACCTTTGACTCCAAATCCAAACGCAACACCATAGATTAGAATCGCCAGCCAGTTAACAAGCAGTCCCGGAAATACTGGGACAATTAAACCAGCAGTACCCACAATGAGTACAAACAAGGTCAGTGTTTCTGCAAAAACACGCAACCAGAATTCGAAATCAGTTGGCATAATATTTTTTCAAATAAACTACATAAGGAGTTAAACCCTTTGTACGATTTTCTGTTACGGGTTAATAATCTCGATGCCGCCCATCCAGGGACGCAGCACGTCAGGTATGACGACCGAGCCATCTTCCTGCTGGTAATTCTCCATTACAGCAATCAATGTGCGTGGCAAACCTAGGCCCGAGCCATTTAACGTATGTGGGAATCTGACCTTTCCACCTTCTTCAGGCCGGTAGCGGATGTTGGCCCGGCGCGCCTGGAAATCTGTCACGTTCGATATCGACGAAACCTCTAACCACTCGTCACAGCCCGGTGCCCAGGCTTCAATATCGTAGGTAATTGTCGAACCAAAACCCAAATCACCTGTGCACAATTGCTTGACACGATATGGAATATCCAGTTCAGCACAAGTCGCTTCGGCATGTTCGCGCATCTTTTCTACCCAGTCATTAGATTCTTCTGGCTTACAATAGATGTACATCTCCACCTTGTCAAATTGATGACCACGCTTAATGCCGCGTACATCCCGCCCGGCGCTTATCTTTTCACGACGGAAGCAGGGTGTGTAGCCTGTGTATAAATGTGGAAGATCGGCTTCTTCCAGGATTTCATCCATGTGATAACCGGTCAGTGGGACTTCAGCAGTCGGCACAAAATATAGTTCTTCCTCATGATCTTTGTACAAATTATCAGCAAATTTGGGCAACTGCCCCGAACCAAATACTGTATTAGTGTTTACCATAAACGGTAAATATTTTTCTGTATAGCCTTGCTGAATGTGCAGGTCAAGCATCCAGGTAATCAAGGCGCGTTGTAAGCGCGCGCCAGGGCCACTCAACACATAAAAGCGTGAACCCGTGATCTTTGCACCGCGTTCGAAATCAATGATACTGAGATCAGGCCCTAAATCCCAGTGCGGCTTAGGTTTGAAATCAAACTTTCGTGGTTCCCCTACTGTCTTAGTGACAACGTTCTCATCCTCGTCCACGCCATAAGGCGTACGTTCATCCGGGATGTTTGGTATCTCGGACATCAACGACTGAAGTTCAGCATCAATATTGATCAGTTCTGCATCCATTGTGCTGATCTTATCTCCAACAGCTCGCATTTCTTCAATCTTGGACTTTCGAGTTGCTTCATCCTTCATCTTGCCAATCTCTTTCGAGACGGCATTTCGTTCTGCCTTTAGGGTTTCTGCTTCGATCAGCAGTGTCCGGCGTTTCTCATCCAATTGCAGAACGGAATCGACAGATGATATTTCCATTTGGCGGTCTTTGAGTGACTTACGGACAACGTCAGGTTGTTCGCGAATGAGATTGATATCTAACATAGCAGTACCTCCATAGAATAGTATACGCCCCTGGTCCGTTTGCAGGACGAAGGGGCGTCTCGTGGTACCACCTGCTTTTACCGCTAATGCGGCCTCAGGAACGCTATAACGGGCGCTATCCCGGCTCTCTTACGATGATATCCCTGCAAGAGCGACTGTCCCGTGAAGCGATTTGATAAATCGCTCGACAGAACACCGAAGGGGAGTTCACCGATTGGCTGCCTGCCTCGCACCAAACCGACAGGTCTCTGAACAGTTACGCGGATACTTATCTTCGGGTGGGTCTTCTATATGGGTTGGATTATACACATCTAGAGATGGATGTCAAGTTTGTAGTCAGGTATCCTTACTGAAATGATCTCTTCGAATTGAATCAGCAAGTTCCCAGGCATTTTCGCGGAGCTCATTCAATCTGTTGTTCGTCTCAACATGACCATCCTTCCAACGGAATTGTCCATTTTGATTGTTCTGCCCTATCACTAGATCATTGAATGACCCCATACCCCCATAGGCCGATAGCAAAAGCTCGATTCCTGAGTGATCTGAATTCGATAAACGCTCACGCGAGTGACGCAGCCAACTCGACCAGTGCCGTTCTCCATCAGAATCTAATAATTCTATGATTTCATCAAGATTTCTCAGAAGTTCATCCAGCTTGGCCGTCATCTGGATTTCCCATGAAATACTCTGTAGTAGCCTGCCCCGGTTGGCTGATACCTTCGCGTTTGATTACTTTCCAGAGTGTAAGCAGGATGATTTTTATATCCAACCAAAACGACCAATTATCGACATACCAAACGTCGTGTCGAAATTTATCTCGCCATGTGATCGCGTTACGCCCCTTAACTTGAGCCCAGCCCGTCAGGCCGGGATAGACATCGTGGCGGCGCATTTGTTCAGCAGAATAACGCTCGAGGTAATCCATCAATAGCGGACGTGGACCGACCACGCTCATCTCACCACGCAGGATATTGACGATTTCGGGTAACTCATCCAGGCTGAGAGCGCGCAGGAAACGTCCCAGGTTCGTGAGACGTTCGGAATCCGGGAGCAAATTTCCGGTAGAGTCCGAAGCGTCTGTCATCGTCCTGAATTTATATATATTGAAAGGTTGTCCTTTATACCCTGGTCGTTGCTGGAAAAAGAAGATAGGAGTCCCAAGAAAGATGCCTACGATAAGCGCTGTCAAAAACATGAAGGGCGAAAGTAAAATGAATCCTAAGAGAATAACTGTCAAGTCAAAGATGCGTTTGCTGACGGGCAATCCCGGAGGGAATATCATGGACCGATTCTATCAAACTTTGTGGTATATTCTGAAACAGGAGTGATCATGAACGAACGAATTTTAATTATCGAGGACGATCAGGCAATTTTGAAGCTTTTACAGCGTGGTCTCGCATATGAAGGCTATACTGTGGATACTGCTACAGACGGACGCACTGGCCTGATCTTGGCCCGTGACCACACCCCGGACTTAGTAATTCTTGATTGGATGTTACCGGGCATGGACGGTCTGGATGTTTGCCACCGCTTACGGACAGGTGGCTCGATCCCAATCTTGATGCTTACAGCAAAGGATACTGTACAGGATCGAGTGCAAGGTCTCGATGCAGGCGCGGATGACTACATGATCAAGCCTTTTAACCTGGATGAGTTGTTGGCCCGCGTGCGCGCCCTGCTTCGGCGGACGCAACCTGAACGCATCCCGGTGTTAGAATTCGCTGATCTTTCGCTGGATACCGGCTCCCGTCAGGCATCACGCGGTGACAGAGTGGTCTCGTTGACAGCCAAAGAATATGAATTGCTTGAGTTATTTATGCGCCACCCCAAACAGGTGATGACGCGTGAAGTGATTTTTGATCGCGTTTGGGGCTATGATTTTGGCGGTGAGAGTAACGTGTTGGAAGTGTATATCCGCTATTTGCGGCAAAAACTGGAAGCGGGAGATGAAGTTCGCCTGTTACATACAGTACGCGGCGTGGGTTACGTTCTACGAGAAGAGTAATTCCTAAAGGCCGGGTAAATACCCGGCCTTTTCAATGCCATGTCGTTACGCGTCCGTTTAACCCTGCTATATTCAACTTTGGTAATGGGGATCTTGCTGGTATTTGGCTCGGCTGTTTACTCGCTGGTCAGTGTTGTACTCATCAACCACATCGACAATCAGTTGGACGCCACTGTCCACGATATCGTCAGCGTGACCCGGGTGGATCCGGTCGGTGGAGATTTGAGCATCATCCGCTTTCCAGCACTCGAAATGACATCCAACGTGTACGTGCAAATCTGGGGGCGGGATGGCAGGCTGATGACCGCTTCGCCAAGTCTTTCACAATTTACAGAATCGCTCGATACTGAAAACCTGCTCATCAGTCAACCCGCATATCATTATACCAGTTTCAAAGGTGTGCACTTACGAGTGCTCAACGTACCACTCATCATCGACGGTCGTCCGGTGGGCACGCTGCAAGCGGCAGTCAATCTGGATGTAGTCGATACTGCCCGCGAAGTTTTGCTATATATTATGGCCATCGCGACAGTTGTGGCTGTGCTGCTGGCAGCTTATGGCTCTTGGCTGTCAGTGGGCAGGGCCTTGGCACCTCTTGATTCGATTGCAGAGACAACCGAACAAATCAACCGCGCGGACGATCTTGCCCGGCGTATTCCCGTTGACAGTTCGTCTAAGAGAGATGAAATCGGTAGTCTGATCGAAGCCTTCAACCAGACTTTGGAACGTCTGGAAACGTTATTCACATCCCAACAGCGCTTTCTGGCAGATGTCAGTCATGAACTACGCACACCGCTAACGGTTATCAAAGGCAATGTCGACTTGATGCGGCGCATGAAAAGCCTCGATGAAGAGTCACTTTCCAGCATTGACCAGGAAGCCGGACGGTTAACTCGCCTGGTGGGCGGCCTGCTGTTGCTGGCCCAAGCCGAATCGGGCAGCGTATCCCTAAACATGAATCTCATAGAACTAGACACTCTGCTGCTGGAAGTCTTCCAAGAAATGAACATGCTGGCTGGGGAAAAGGTCGAATTGCAATTGACTGAGATCGATCAGGTACAGGTTAATGGCGACCGTGACCGCATGAAGCAAGTGCTGTTAAACTTGGTGGGAAATGCAATCCAGTACACACCGCAGGACGGAGATGTTTATCTGAGTTTGGGGAAAGTAGCCGAACAGGCGCGCCTCATCATTCGAGACACCGGACCCGGTATCCCTGCGGAAGATCTGCCACATATCTTTGAACGTTTCTACCGCGCTGAAAAATCACGTACACGCGGCAAAACAAGCGGCTTCGGATTGGGGCTCTCGATTGCAAATTGGATCGTTGAAAAGCACGGAGGACGTATCGAGGTTGACTCACAGGACGGCCAAGGAACTACTTTTTGTATCTGGTTGCCATTAATCGACCCCTAACCATCAGCAAGCAGCGCTCAAAAGAATTAAGGCAATCCTAGTCTTCGTGCAGCCTGCCTGCACAGGCTGGCCCCATAACTGCCATACCAATCATTTAGAGAGGTGCTGGAAGATACTCCCCTGCGTGTATCCTCATAAATCGGATATCCATATTTTACGTAGCGAGCTGTCTCTGTAGCCCAAGTCCACTCGCCGCGGGTGATGACACCAATACCGCCGTTGTATCCAGCCAATGCCAGTCGCGCGTTCCCACCTGCTGTATTCAAAGATCTTTTGAGATAGCCTAATCCACGTAGGGCATTTGTTTCTGGATGATAGGGATTTTCGCCCGCTGAAAAGTGATAAGGCATAACCTGGAACAATCCCATAGCACTAGCGCGAGAGGTAGCGCGCGGATCACCACAGGATTCGATTTGCATTACAACGGCGGTCAGGTTCGGGTCCAGATCGGAAGCGGCTGCCCAGCGAATAATAGAATCAGCCCAATAATGGATCTCAGGCGTGAAAATGGGAGAAAGGCCAGTAGCAGGCAAGACAGAAACTACCTCAGAAGGTTCGTTTCCCTGGTCTGAGGGTGGCAAGCTTTCTGCTTGAGCAGGGGTGTTGAGCTCTTTGGCAAATAATGCAAACAACAGGCCAACCAATATAACCGCCAGGGGCGGAATAATAAAACCAGACAGACAGCCGCTTCCCTGTCCGGAGGCGGCTGTCTGCCGATCTGGTGCGTAGGAGGTACGAGCACGGGGCATAGGTGTGATTTTCCTTATCCCCTGATGGGGATTGTTCGGGTTTGGGAACCCGGCTCGGGTAAGAGCATTAAATTGCAAATTACTTACTTCTCAGGCAAGGTTTTAACAAACTCCAATGCCAGTTCAATCCAATATTTCATGTCATCATCAGTTTGATGACCCTCTGGAGCAACTGTGACCCAGCCAGCCATAGGTTTACCGGTCGGTTGGAACAGATCGGCGCCAAGTCTGTCTAATGAGGTTTCGTAATGTTTCAAACCAACACGCACAATCAAGTCATCAGATTGGACACCGATGGTCATATTGCCACTGACCATAAAAGCGATACCACCAAACATCTTCTTCTCTTCGGCTCTGGTCAATGGATAGAGCACATCGCGCACGCGTTGCGCCAAGACTTCATTAAAAGCCATAATGCTGACTATGCTTCGTAGCGGTCGTTTTGGTTTTGTTTACTACCACTGAAAGACATATTCTGGTATGTCGGTTCGGGACGCTCATAGTTGCCATGGGGCTTGGGCGCCGGTCGATTTCTATTAACCGGGCGCGGCAGGCTGGAAGCGGATTGCAGCGAAGCAGTAGCGCGACTAGTCTGCGGCTGTCGGCGGGAAGCCGAGCGGCGGGTTGTGCTGCTTACGCGGCGCTTATCCTGGCTGAATAGACGGTCACCGGCCAGTGAGAAGGTACCAATGATCAACACACGGATGAGCCAGACCATAACTGCCACGAAAATCGGGACGGCTTTTGTGAGCGTGGCGTTACTGACCACTGCCCCTGCTCCCAGGCTGTTGTTGTTGATAATGGCAACCGAGACACCCCACCAGGTGAGCATGGCGTTCATGGCTGCCGCCAGCAGCCAGGCACCGAACAGGTACCAGACCTCGGCCGGTTCATCCACGCCCTGTTCGGGTGTGAACATGCGCGCGATCCCGGCAAAATCGATGCCACAAAATGCGATTGCAAGAATGGTGGCCCAGCTGAACCCGGCGAATTTGAGGTTGCCAAGTACATCGTTGAGCGCAAACTCGGTGGTGCTGAAATTGAAGATTTCAAAAGCCAGCAGGGCACCGATGATCATGAATCCCCAGGCTGCGCCTCGGCTTATTTTCCGACCTTTGAAGAGTGCGGCCAGGCCATCTCCTGCATTACGACGGTATGTAGTCATCTCGACCTCCTTGTCGAAAGGGTGAACGTGGACGCATTATAGAATATTTGTTCTATAATGTCAAGGAGTCGTTGTGTGCACAAGTCAGAGTGGATAATTTGATTGGTGAAAAATGGAGGTTTGCCCTCTCCTTTCGAGCTCAGAATGACATACAAAAAAAATCAAGCCCACTATGTTATCCACTCTCTTCACGTTTTTGTTGCTAACAAATTCTGACACGATGATACAATTTGAGGGATGGCTTGAATGCCATCCCTCAAATTAATTACAAGGGAGATTAAATGAAAAAACATACTGCTATTATCCAGGGAATATTATTAACTCATGTTACGCAGTGATTGGCTGAATAGAAAGCTCAGACTGCAAAC
>CAZCPP010000013.1:0-23507 GCA_964500655.1 uncultured Anaerolineaceae bacterium
TACCAACACGTATGCCCTACGACATCTTAAAAATTTTTGTTTTTTTAAGGTGAACAAACCTTAACAAGTTAATTCGCAATGGTGATTGAATGATTTGTTAATCAGAACACTTGTGTCAGCCAAAAAAGCTAGGCCGTGAAAGCGATACCCCCATATATGGGGCTTTTTGCTAATGTAACCCATGTATCCGCATATGTGCCTTAAAAAAACCCATGACTTACCCACCCTCAACAAGCAGATGTGAAACACGAGATTTTGGGATTCGTTTGCAGGATTCTAAAGATTACCAACAAATTAAGATGTTGCGCTGCGAGGGACCCATGCTAATATTGTTGTTCCCTCGTTTCGCGTGGAAGAAATATCCACCTCTCCACCTACATTGCGAGCGCGTGTTTGCATATTGGCCAATCCATGTCCAATAGCAGTATTCATCGTTTCCATCTCAAAACCACGGCCATTATCCTGTACTTCCATCAATACGCGTTCACTGGTAACCCACACGCTAACTTCTACGCGTTTTGCAGCCGCATGTTTGGCTGCGTTTGCGAGAGCTTCTTGGCAAATATGGAACATCGCCAGGGCATAGTTCTGCGGTAAGCCATTTAGTGATTCTTTCGGGCCTGTAAGAATCGCTTCAGTAAGTGTGTGTGCACGATATTCTGTAATGAGCCGTTTTAATCCATCCATCAGGTCTTCATCGTGCAACTGGCGGGGTCGCAAATCGAGGATATAGGCACGTAAATCACGAATAGTTTGGTTTAGATCATCGATGGCATGCTGGATACCATCCTGAGCCTTCTGAGGATTCTCTTTTACCAAGTGAGAGATATTTTCCAGTGACAACCCAACCCCAAAAATGGACTGAATAATGCCATCATGCAAATCCATGCCAATACGCTCGCGCTCCTCCAGCACGGCTAAACGGCGTGCATTTTGATGCAAGCGTGCATTCTCAATCGCCAGCGCAGCCCAGTTTGCCACTGCCGTTAAAAGATTGATATCGCGTTCATCAATCGAGGTTTTACTACGCGTGGCAACACTCAATACTCCCACCATACTCTCTGTCGATTCCAAAGGTATGCAGGCAATTTGTCGGAATCCGGCTTTTACCACGGCTTTACGAACAAAACGCAAGTCACTTTTCAAATCATGGCTGATAAGCGGCTCGCGCTCCTTGGCTACAATACCAACGAATCCTTCATTTAACTTGAAGCGATTGCGTGTCCAGAAAGCTTCTGCGGCCCGTCCACGATGTAGCACCAGACGTAAGGTTTTTTGATCATCTTCCAGTAAAAAAATTTCCCCGGCCTCTACTTTCATATAGTTCATTACCAGGGCCAGGGTTTTATTTAAGATTTCATCTAATTCCAGTGAAGCTGTTAGTGTAGATGCAAAATCATTCATCAACGTAAGATCTTCACTGCGACGTGTCAGGGCAATATCACGTTCCTTTAGATGTTTATATAGCCTCGCATTCTGAATTGCTGCAGCGGCATAAGCAGCCAACATCTGAATAATCTTCTCGTCATCATCATTGAATTCATTTGCGTCGATTTTGTCAGTTAGATAGATCTGTCCCAGTTGCTGCTCGCCTGCCAGGATAGGCACCCCCAAGAAGGATGTCATGTGCGGGTGATTGCCTGGAAAACCGGTACTGCGTGGATGTTTTTCTATTATCGGTACCCGTAATGGTTCTTTCGCGCCCACCAATTCTCCCAACAAACCTTTTCCAGCCGGTACATGTGAGATGTGTTTCATTTGGGAATCTGTCATACCAACAGCGATAAATTTTTCTAATTTCCCCTCAGAATCCGATACACCCAAGGCCGCATACCGGGCATCAGCTTGCTCACAAGCCACGGTAGCGATACGTTCTAAAAGTGTCTCTAGCGAGACATCCTTAACCAAATCCAGGCTTGCTCTGTGCAATGCAATCAGGCGTTCCCTTAACTCTTCCCGTGTTAAAAGCATCTAATTAATCACCTCTATTTGGACTATTATATCCATATTTCGCGAGTCTGATAGGTTTTGGCAGACATCCGCAATAGAATTATTATTAAAGGATGACGGGTAATCCCCGTCATTTTTTGAGGCAAGATAAATGACAAATTCTCGCATCTCTGGTTTTTATAATTTGACTATTGAAGAACGCCGTGCCAAAGTTGCAGGATCTTCGCATCTAACTCCAAAGGATCTGCTCCCATTTACTGACGGTGGAATTACATCTGATGCCGCCAACCACATGATCGAAAATATGATTGGGCTGTATAGTTTACCGCTCGGGATCGGGCTAAACTTCCAAGTTAACAATAAAGACGTGCTCGTTCCCATGGCAATAGAAGAACCTTCTGTTGTAGCTGGTGCTTCATTTATGGCAAAACTGGTTCGAACGGGTGGCGGTTTCCAGGCAACAACCTCCCCACCCGAAATGATCGGCCAGATGCAAGTGCTTGACCTAGACAATGTCGATTCAGCTCGCGCGAAGATTAATGAGCACAAATCGGAAATCCTCAAAGACGCCGGCACCATCGACCCCATCTTGAAAAAGCTCGGCGGCGGTGCTCGTGATCTGGAATTACGCGTCATTGAAGATTCCCCTATCGGAGCATTTCTTGCTGTTCATCTAATTTACGACGTGCGTGACGCCATGGGCGCTAACGCCGTCAACACTGCCTGTGAACGTTTGGCTCCGCACATTGAAGCCCTCACTGGCGGACGGGTGCATCTGCGCATCCTGTCCAACCTGGCCGATCGCCGTCTCGCGCGAGCACGCTGCACTATTCCGGTCAAGGAACTTGCATTCGACGATTACACCGGCGAACAAGTGCGCGCTGGCATCATTGAGGCCTGGGCCTTCGCTGCCTCTGACCCCTACCGCGCCGCCACGCATAACAAAGGCATCATGAACGGTGTGGACGCGGTCGTCATCGCCACCGGCAACGACTGGCGCGCTATCGAAGCCGGAGCACACGCCTATGCTGTCCGTTCCGGTAAATACACATCACTCTCTACCTGGGAAACAGATGCGGACAGGAATTTGGTTGGCACGCTCGAAATGCCCATGGCTGTTGGCGTCGTTGGCGGTGCGACCAAGGTACACCCGGCTGCACAGGCTGCTATCAAATTGATGGACACCAAAAACGCAAGCGAATTGGCTGAGATCATTGTCTCAGTTGGGTTGGCGCAAAATCTGGCCGCCCTGCGTGCCCTGGCCACCGAAGGCATCCAAAGCGGACACATGTCCCTGCATGCCCGGCAGGTTGCCATCGCCGCCGGCGCTAAGGGAGAACTGATCGAGAAGGTCGCTGCACAGATGGTTTCTGAAAACACCGTCAGAACGGATCGTGCTGAAGAGATTTTAAAGGGAATAAAAACTGTTTGAAACACAAAGGGCACGAAGAAAGAATAATCTTCGCCCACAGAGTCCCCTCTCCCATCGGGAGAGGGTTAGGGTGAGGGAATTTCCCATTACGCCATGGCATTTGAAAATACTGTCAGGATTGATCGTGCGGAAGAGATTTTTAAATTGTTAATATAATTTGTAGGGGCGAAACACCTGTGCCCGAAAGGATATGGTTCGCTCCTACAAACACGAGGTTTTATGACAACTACCGAACCTAAAAACGCTCCCCTTCTCAAACCCGCTCTCCCGGTCGGTATTACTGGCTACGGCGCGTATGTGCCGCGTTATCGCATCCCCGCCAAAGAGATTGCCCGCGTCTGGGCGGGTGGCAAAGCGGCATTGCCCGTCAAAGAGAAAGCCGTCCCTGGGCAAGATGAAGATGTGATCACCATGTCTATCGAAGCGGCGCGCAATGCGTTAGCACGTGCAGAGGTACACGCCAATCAGTTACGGGCCGTGTGGGTCGGCTCTGAGTCGCATCCGTATGCTGTGAAACCAACTTCAACTGTTGTGGCGGAAGCGATTGGCGCTGTCCCAAACACTCAGGCTGGTGACTGGGAATTTGCCTGTAAAGCCGGGACTGAAGCTATTGTTGCGGCGATGGGATTCGTTGGCTCGGGTATGGCCGATTATGCCATGGCAATAGGCATGGACACCGCCCAGGGCAAACCTGGTGATGCGTTGGAATACACCGCTGCCGCAGGCGGTGCGGCCTTTATCATTGGCTCCGCCGAGAACGCGCTGGCAACCATCAACGCTTCGTATTCCTACGTCACGGATACCCCAGATTTCTGGCGGCGCGAACACCAGAAATATCCTGAGCATGGAATGCGCTTCACCGGCGAACCGGCCTACTTTAAACATATCACTTCTGCCGGCAGCACGCTGATGGAAGCCCTTGGCGTGACGGCCAAAGATTACCAGTGGGCTATCTTTCATCAACCGAACACCAAATTCCCGCAGCGCGCTGGAAAAATGCTTGGATTCACTCCCGATCAAATCGAGCCCGGCCTGCTCGTGCCCATGATTGGAAACACCTATTCCGGCGCAGCCATTATCGGTCTGACTGCCGTGCTGGATATAGCTCAACCTAGTGACCGCATCCTGCTGATCTCCTTTGGCTCGGGTGCTGGCTCGGATGCTTTTGATATCACCGTAACTGAAAATATCAAAGCCCGGCAGGGAAAAGCTCTGAAAACCCAGGACTACATCGCTCGTCGCACCGAAATTGACTATGCCACCTATGCACGTTTACGTGGCAAGATCACGATGAAATAGATATTGCTCAGGCCGTCGAGAACGGCGACCATCTGCGCCACTTCGGCGTAGAGAGCGCAAGAGGAAATTATGACAGACGTTGTTATCGTTGGCCTCGGCCAAACTTCAGTCGGAGAACACTGGGACGTAGGTCTGCGTGACCTAGCCTATTATGCTATCGATGCTGCCATTAAAGATGCTGGCGGGCTACGCCCTCAATCATTATTTGTCGGCAACATGTTGGCTCCGAACCTTTCTCGCCAGGCGCATCTCGGGGTTTTGCTGGCCGATTATGCCGGTCTAACAGGAATCGAAGCCATTACCATTGAAGCTGCGGGGGCATCTGGCGGCGCAGCTCTGCGACAAGGCTATCTGGCTATCAAAAGCGGGCTGGTGGAATCTGCTCTGGTTATTGGAGTAGAGAAGTTTACCGATCAAGTTGGCGCTGGTGTGGAAGAAGCGCTCGCCACTACATCCGATTCAGATTTTGAATCCGTGCAAGGCATGACCACTACCGCCCAAGCTGCGCTCATTTTGAAACGCTATATGCACGAAAATGATGTTCCTGCCGACGGATTTGCTGGTTTCGCACTCACCGCACATGCCAACGGGGCCACGAATAAAAACGCCATGTTTCGTAAGGCCATCAAACCAGAATTGTATGCCAAAGCAGGTGAACCACTCAACATGTTTGACATAGCGCCCAATGCTGATGGCGCTGCTGCACTCGTTCTGACCCGCCGCGACTTGCTCCCATCCGATGTGCCAAATCCACTCGTAAAAATCGTTGGCTCCGCTACTGCCTCTGACACCTTAGCTCTGCACGACAGAAAAGACATACTTTACTTCGAAGCGGTTCACAATTCAACTGGTAGAGCCATCAAGCAAGCAGGCATCACGCTTGATCAGATCAACCTGTTCGAATATCACGATGCCTTCAGCATATATGCCGCTCTTTCGCTTGAATCGACCGGATTCGCAGTCCGCGGACAGGGCTGGAAATTAGCAGACGAAGGCGCACTTGCCCTAAATGGGAAGATCCCTTGTGCCACGTTGGGCGGCCTCAAAGCCCGCGGTTTTCCCGGAGGGGCCACGGGGGTGTACCAGGGCCTCGAAGCAGCCCAGCAATTACGAGGGCAAGCTGAAGCGAACCAAATCGCGAATGCGAAATACGCTCTCGTACAGTCCCTTGGTGGACCTGCATCGACTGCAGTTACACACATCTTAGAAACAACAAATTGAAAACGATAAACTATCTAAAACTATCAACTCAGCATGCTAATTTCATCTGATAGTTCCTGATAGTTACACTCTGTACAATAGGGTGTGGAAATTATTATTTAAGGAGTATTTGAATGGAAATCCCTCGCCATTGGCGACTTAAACAACAACGTTATAAATTGGTCGGGGAAGTTTGTCCGCACTGCGACAATAAGATATTCCCACCACGCGATGTATGCCCTGATTGTGGCGGCGAGGCCAAAACCCTTTACACATTTAGTGGAAAGGGAGAAGTTTATTCATACACAACCATCTACGAAGCGCCCGCTGGTTTCGACAGTAGCGTACCCTATACTGTTGCACTCGTGAAACTAGACGAAGGCCCGATGGTCACTGCCCAATTGACCGACGTGGATCAAGAAGCCGTACAAATTGGCATGCCTGTTGAAATGGTCACACGCAAGATGCGCGATGACGGCGATGAACGGGGGATGATCGTTTACGGGTATAAATTTCGCCCGATCGGATTTCTACCGCAGACGACGTAGAATCACCTGATTCAGGATCATCACCTACGATTTTGAGTAGATTGACGCGAATCTTGACATGAATTTCTTTATGTTCATCAATCGTCGCCTCTTCTAGCAAAACATCAACAACCTTTTTCTTCAACAAAAATACCCTATGTCGCTCCTCTGATGTTTCAGGAGCGGCATTTTTTAATTCTTCAATCCCTGCGCGCAGGTCATCTAGGTATTCATTGAATTTAGCCTCCCAGTTGGTCAGCATGTTTGTATTAATGGCTTGCCCAAGAGATGCCAATTCCGTCTTCAAATTCACTTCCTGCATCGTCATAATACTCAATTGACCTTCCATAATCTGTAGAAGTAATGGCGCCTTTGCGTGCTTGGGTAATTATCCATTGTCGTTCGGTGGCAATAGCCTCCAACTCTCTCTTTATTCTTTTCTCATCTTCGTGAAGATTGTCGGCTCTTTCACGTAATTGCTCCATCAAAGCGCGCGCTCGCGCCATTAAGTATTCAGGCTTATTGATAGCATCACATATTTTTTTCCAAGCCTGTTCGTCGGCCTTTCGAGAACTTACTGACTTTGCACACTCCGGCGGTCTAAGTTCTTTGTGCGGTTGAGGACAGTAATAAATTCCAATAATTGTTTTTCGGTCTACTAATTCACCTTTTCTGTTATGACGCTTTCTATTGGTCTTCGCCCTCCATGTCAGATTACAAGCACATTTTAGACGCCCACCAAGCAGGTAATCATGCTTTAGATTTTTCGCAGGGTAAGTTTTGTTTCTTTGCCTAATCTTTGTGAACATTTTATATGTTGATACATCAATTATTGGCTCTACAGGAATTTGAAATATTTCACCTTTGCGAGACTGAGTTTTGATTCCATAAGCATATTCCTTTGCTGACTTCAGAATTGCCTGAATGCTGCTTTTTGCCCATTGGATGCGGCGCGGAATACTCCCTCCTTTTTGTGGTGCATTGGCTGCTATCAATCTATCCCGAATTTCCAAAATCGGTACGCCCTGCACATACCATTCAAATATTTTTCGAACCCATATTGCTTCCTCTTCTACTATTTCTATTCTGTCATCAACTCGACGATAACCATAACGATCTTGCCCTGTATTCGCTTTGCCGGCTTTCAAGCGCGCCTTCACCCCCATATCTAATCGCTCTTTCATACCTTCCAATTCCATTTGTGCAACCCATGCGCGAAGAGGAGCAATCTTGGGATCAAATGTTTCACGTGCCAACATGATGGTAATCTGATACTCCTGAATTGTTTCCAATACCATCAACATAGCTCGCATTCCCCTATACAATCTGTCCTCTTTCCAAGCCAAAATAATACTAAATTCTCCACGGGCTGCATCTCTCAGCAGAGCCAATAGACCCGGGCGATCATATCTCGTACCGGATGGTTCGACCAGTTTATTCTTTACGCGATACTTCTCAATATCTTTGTATACTCTGACAATCGTAAATCCCTTTTCTTCTGCCAGTTGCCGGCAATCCGCTTCCTGTTCTGCCGGGCTGGATTTTTCTCCTTGATGTTCGGATGATGTGCGAATGTAAATTGCTGCCTTGTTGTTCATTGTATTCTCCATGTGTTGTAACGCATTCCAATCAAAATGCTGCAAATGTAATATGACCAATTCCTGACTTCATTTGTTTTGCTCTGCGGCGAGAGTTCTGCTTCGGCATAGGCTGCGTACTGGGCCAATGATTGCCTCCATCGTCACCACCGTTTCCAGAATTGCTCTTGTCTTGCAACAGACCAAGTAAATCGAGATGAATCATGACCGTCAATGTTCCATCACGTTCAATCAAAACTTTCTCCACCAGCATTTGAACAATCCTTTGTCTCAAACTAAATGTTTCCATCCATTCGGCTTTCCTAGGGTCAACATTCAAAGCCTGAATCCCCATCTGCAGGTCTGTAAGATATTCATTTACCTTGCCTTCCCAGTTCTCCAGTAAACGAACATCGATGGTCTCTTGTATGGAGGTCAATTCCCCTTTCAATTGCACTTCCAGCAAAGACAACTCATTCAATTGATGATTCATTTTATCTTCGGTGATACTGCCTTTGCGTGCCTGGGTAATCACCCACTGTCGGTTGTAGGAGATGTTATCCAATTCCTTCTCAATACGATCCATACCTTCAACGGAACGAAGAGCATTCGTTTTGAGTTCTTCCACCATATTTCGTGCCTGCGATATAAGCACTTCGGGGTCATTGATAACGTTGCTAACCTGCCGCCATATTTCCTGGTCCGCTTCCTGGCGGTCAATTTTCCGGGGGCAATCAGGGGAAATTTGTTCTTCGTATTGCACCGGGCAAAAATAAACACCCTTGATCGTTTTTCGTTTGACCCAATCACCTTTTTGATTTCGATAATGACTTGTTGCGCCGCGTTGTCGCCACCTAGATCCACACGCACAGTACAGCAAACCAGGTGCCAGGTAATATTTCTTCAATCCCGGGAAAAAATGTTTGACCGGTTTTCGTCTCACCTGAAGAAACTTCTCGTATGTTTCCATGCCAATCAAAGGTTCCACCGGGATCTCAAAAACTTCACCCTCGCGTCGTTGCACCTTGATGCCAGTAGCATAGGCTTCCGCTGCCGAAAGAATGCCTTCAATACTGGAATGGGACCAGATAACGCTGCGCTCTTTGGTCGTTTCCTTCTGTGGTGCGTTTTCGGCAATCAATCTTTTTCGAATTTCTTTCTTGGTCAGGCCATCAATGAACCAAGCAAAGATTTGCCGCACCCATCTAGCTTCTTCAGGCACAACTTCGATCACATCACCGTTGCGACGATACCCGTAGCGATCCTGTCCGGAATTTGCCTTGCCGGCACGTAGCCTGGCCTTGACCCCCATCGTCATACGTTCCTTGATATTCTCCAATTCCATTTGAGCCAGCCAAGCCTTCAAGGGCGCGGTGGCCGGATCGAATGTTTCGTTCGCCAACATGATGGTCAAATTGTGCTGCTGGATGGTTTCCAAAACCAATAGCATGGCACGCATCCCGCGATATAATCTGTCTTCCCTCCAGGCAAGGATGACGTCAAACTGGTCATCCCCTGCATCGCGGAGCATGGCCAGCAATCCTGGCCGATCATAGCGAGTTCCAGATGGTTCCACCCACTTATTCCTGGAGCGATAACGTTCAATATCCCGGTAAACATTTACAACAATCAATCCCTCCCGCTCGGCAAGCTGGCGGCAATCCGCTTCCTGCTCCGCGGGGCTGTTTTTCTCACCTTGCTGTTCGGATGAAGTACGCACGTAAATTACTGCTCTCTTACTCATTGAACATCTCCTGAAATTGACAATACGCTGTCAATGAATGCAAATATTTTGCAAGAAGGGCTGCGCTGGAACAGCCCGCTTGTCATCTGCGTTTTATTCCCCAATCAATACGGCGATTTCCTGCTCAAGCCTTTTGCCCAACACAAGAAGCCGTTCTTCAGGAGAAAGATCAAGTTTAGTGACGATGTCGTGCAGCAGGAGCCCCACGGATGCCGTAACATCCATTAAGCTATTCTCACCAGCAGCCGTCTCCCAATCCTTGCGCAAGGTGGAAAGACTATCGAGGATCTGAGTCTGTCCAGGGAGAGCGGTAGCCGGTGTTTTTTGCAGCACCAATGGAAATTGCATGGTTTGTCTCCTTGCATGGGCGTTCAGCTTCCCCCAGCCAGAAAGCAAAACGCCCCGATGTGATCCCACCAGGGCGTTTCCTTGGGTTGGTATAATCGCTACCAGCCCGCCCGCCGCCTAATCGGTGGGTTGGGTTAGGGCGTGTAGGGTGCTGGAACACCTTGCGCGCCCGTTACTTTACTTAAATATATTGTAGCACAACAATATATTTAAAACAAGCGAAACATGTTCCGGTCAGCTAAATCAATTTTATTTTCTAACTTTTGGACCTAAGCGTCCGTCATCCGATTTTTGGGCAATTTCCAGATAGGCCAGCAACGAGAACTTGCTGACCGCCCAAAGCGGTCCGAACTTTTTAGCCGTCAATTTCCTCTCTCGAATCAGGAGACGCACATACTCAGCATGGTAACCGCTCAACTTAGCGGCATCCTGGACTGTCAACCATTCATCGCCATTGGGTGTCGTCATACAGATTTGCTCTCCTGATAAGGAATTATACACGCCTCATCCAGGAATATTAGGTTGTGAAGGTCCAAATCATTTCATTCCGACAGGACAGGGCTTCCTATCCTGTTCGTAAAAATCAAGCGGGGTTCACAGTCTCATTCACCGTTGGTTGCACTTTGCCAGAATTCTTTCTCTTCTGTTTGGCAACCGCCTTCTCAGCCGCACGACGCTCACGGACCCTGCGCCCGAATTCTGCAATCTCCTTGAAAAGATTGTTTACAGCAATGCGGTCTGCTTCTGTGATGGGGGCACCTTGCATTCATCGTCTCCCGTTTTTGTGATTTACCAGGCAATGCTGGCAAACCCTGTTTTATCAGCCGGGAGTCAAGTTGGAGTCTAATTAGATTACGAAATTGTTAAGAGAATTTATGACAAATATCACTCCCCTATACAGCTAACTGCTCATACAATAGGCCGCCATGAAAAAATGCACCATACTTCGTTTCAGGAAATATGGCCTAGCCAAAAAGGTTGTGCTCGCCTTATCCCTTATCGGTACCGGAGCTGTTGTCACTTTACCAGTAGTATGGACGTATAAAAAAATCCATCTGGGCCTTGGTATGGAGGCTGCCCAGGTAACATTAGCCTTTCAAGTGTTCGTTTTGCTGGTTTTGATCACAGTTGGTCTGGGATTGGGATACACTGTGGATTGGGCAATCCGCCGACGAAAATCCATCTTCCGTTCACCGCATGAAGGAAGTTGCGCAGAAGCTCTTGTACGATTGTGGGGATATAAAATGACTTGTCAGGAAGAAGATGAATACAACATCATTCCCGAAATCAACCTGTTTCCAACTCTCGATGAAGTTCTCGGTATGATCAACAAGCCCAAACGTCGCGGCAGGAAGCCCACCTTTCCACTCGAAGCCTGGCTGCCGATTGCAGCCAAGTGGGAAAATCGCGACCCCATCCGGGATGCGTTCACTCTGGAGGATTTGATCAGGGAAAGTTTGGGAGAAAACCCGGACGGCTCTCCAGTCGTTTCGGCGCAGTCCTATTACAGCACCTGGCGCGAGCGTGCGCTGAGAGAGCTCCAACGAAGAGCCAAAGCCAAACAGGCGGCCAGAATAAAAGATTGATATTTATTTGCCAGCGGGGAACTTCATCGGCAAAAACGACAACACCCATATACTTGCCAGGCACTACAAACATCCTGCAAGAAGGATGGGATAATTTCGCGCCTGTGTACCGTGTTTTGCTCCACAACCTCATGAACAAATACCCCATTTTTCATTTCCGAATTTTTATAAAATTCCTGTAATTCAATTAAGAAACCAACTTGACTCTCGCCTGATAAAAGAGCTGTCGCCGCGGCTCTTTTACTTTTCAAATCCACAACGAGGTGAACATGGCGAAAGTCATTATCTATCTACCGGATCACGAATCGGCTGCGCTCAATCAACTTGCGCAACGCGAATATCGTGCCCCCAAAGCCCAAGCAGCTTTGATCATACGCAAAGAACTAGAACGCCTGGGAATGATCAAAAGCGAGCCTGAAATTGGGCAGTCTGCCGAACCTGGCAACGCCGAGAAAAGGGATGCCTGAGATGCTTGCAGCTATTCTTGCCGGCCTGGCCTCCTTCATCGGCCCTATTCTGCTAGGGGTTTTGATCTTCTTAGTACTGATTGCAATCTTCGCATAAGGGAAGGAAATCCACATGCCAACCAAAGTGATCTGTATTGCCAATCAAAAAGGCGGAGTGGGAAAAACCACCACCGCCGTCTCCCTGGCGCACGGACTAGCCCTGAAAGGGAAACAGGTTTTGCTAATCGACCTGGACCCGCAGGGCCAGTCTGCCACCGCCCTGGGACGCAGCCCCGAACCGGGCGTCTTCTACCTGCTGACAATGGGCACATCCCCACAGGAGACCACCTTCGTGCAGTCCTGGGTGCGTTCCTCCGGGCGGGAAGGCCTGTACCTGTATCCCGGCGACCAGCAAACGATGGCTGCCCAGACCGTGTTGAACGCCCAGAACCAGCCTGTTTCATCCATCCGTAATTCCATCAGCCGTTTCTTCAAGGAAGGTCTGCACTACATCATCTTCGATACCGCTCCCAGTGTGGGTGGCATCCAGGAACGGGCCGTGTGGGCCTCCGACTTGGTGATCGTGCCGACCGCGACCGAATTCCTGTCCTCGGACGGAGTAAGCAAAGTGCTGCGCATGATGAGCATCCTGCAACAAAAGAAACGTTGGAAGGGCGCGCTGCTGGGTATCCTGCCGACCTTCTACGACGAGCAAACCCGCGAGAGCAAAATCACGATGGAAAGCCTGCAGGAACGCTTTGGACAGAACATACTGCCACCCATCCACCGGGCGACCATCCTGCGCGAGTGCGCAGCCAACGGGCAGACCATCTTCGAGACCGACCCGGACAGCCGGGCCGCTACTGAATACCAGGCGCTGACCCGGCTGACAATGAAATTCTAGGAGGCAATATGAGCAAGCGACAAGACCCTTTCCAGCAACCAGAAGAAGATGCAAACATCCCCAAGCCGCCAGACATCTATGAGGGCCTGCGCGTGGCCGAGCCGCGCAAACGGAACCGGAGTTGGGAGAAAGAACATAAGAACCTTAAAGTCGTTTATCGCGGCGTGGATCCAAAACTGGCGCTACGCGTCAAGGGAATCGCCGGCGAGATTGAAGTGCCCGAGGGTGAAGTAGCCCGCTTCCTGCTGGACTACGCCCTGCGCGCCTATGAAAGCGGTGAGCTGGATCTGATCCCGCACCCCGATCCGGAACGCATGCGCATGACTCTTTTTCCCAGCCCAGGATCGACCTGGCGTAGGGAACCGTCTCGAACATCACGCAGGTCCAAACGCAAGAAATCCCGCCGGGGTTCCTGGCGGGTGATCACCACCTGGCGCAACTTCTCTCCGGAACTGAAAAGCGAGATCTCCGAACTGGCTTCCGAAGCCGGCCTGCATGTGCCGGTGGGCGAGTTGGTCACAGCGCTCCTACATTTCAGCCTGCGCGCCTACGACCAGGGCATCTTGAAGCTGGAAACGGTGGAACTGGTAAGCGGTTACCGGTTGGAAGAAAGGGGCAATTCGTGAACTTCCAGCAAAAGCGCATAAAGATTTTTTTGGCAAATTTGACCGTAGGCGGCAGTGACAACGCGCCGCCTACCCCTTGTCTACGTCCCGCCTACGTTTCCGCCTGCGCCCCCGCCTACGCCAGCCGCACAGGAAGGCCTGAGCGCAACGGAAAAGGTGGGAAGGATCTTACGGGACAGGGCACCTCCAAAAAGGCGGTTTTGCGATGGAGGCTATCCCCATGAACGCTAATCAAGCCTGGCAATCTGTCCTGGGGCAACTCCAGATGGAAATGCCACGCGCCTCCTTTGACACCTGGGTGCGTGACACGCAGGTAGTATCTCTGGGAGACAATCTCCTGACCATCAGCGTACGCAATGCTTACGCCCGTGACTGGTTGGAATCTCGCCTGGCGAGCACGGTCTCGCGCTTGCTAATCGGGATTATGGACAAGTCTGTGGATGTGCGTTTTGTAGTGAGCGGAGATGAGCTTGAGGAAGAACCCGAAGATTATGAAACTGAATTGGACGAAGACCTGGCCGTTGAGCCAGTCCAATGGCTGGACTACGACCGCATCGTGCAGCCGCACAGGCAGGTGGTGGTCAAGGGCTATCTGAGACGATTGGGGATGGAGATCGGGCCAAAGGGGGTCTGGCTCTACATCGGTTTCCACCAGGCAGCCTGGGCTTCCAACACACAAGGCGGCGGTAACGCCCTGCCAAGCCAGCAGGTACGGCGATTTTCCGGTCTGAGCTTTGGGGCTTTCTGGCGCTTGATGAAAGACCCCACCACACAGAGTCATTTGACCGGACTGGTGCAGCGTCTGGACCCACACGAAACACACCACTACCGGCGAGGACGAGATGGACGCCCACATCGCGCGCCCGTCCGATACCAGGTCTACATGACCCCGCGCCTGACCAAGATGGACTCCGCTGTGGTCTTTTCCCACCTGGGTTCATTCCTGAAACGAGGCGCATCTCTGGCGGATGGATTGAACGAATTGCTGACTGTGGAAAACACACTGGAGCTTTTGAACCCTGAAGAAGAAATATCTGAAGCCGGCATGGCGTACATGACCGTGATGGAAATGGCTGCTGCCCTGGCGGACGATCCCATCCCCCCGGAAACAGACAAACTGGCGCAGGAGTTACACCGCAGGATCGTGAACAGCCTGGGTGACATCCACCTGACGCACTACTTCATCACGCAGGTCATCCCGCATCACCAATTGACTCCGGCCCAGGCCTGGCTGGTGGCTGTGGCACGCGATCTGGCCTACCTCAACTGGCGCACCGGAGAACGGCGTGAGACCGTGACCTTCAAAGGCGGATACCAGGAGATGGCCGCCCTGGTGGGATCGAGCCGCCCCAAGACCGTGCAAGCCTGGCTCAACCCGGAATGGAAAAGCCAACGGCGCGGCGGTGACCTGACCATCTTCCTACAGGAACTGGAGGTTCCGGATCACTCCTATGCCGACCTGCGCACAAACACGATGCCACGCGCCTTCCGAGTGCTACTGGACGAACCGCTGGACGCAGATGGAAGTAATAAGGTAGACGCAACTGGAACCAATATGGTGGGCGCAGATGGAAGTCATAGCAGGTCGCAAATGGAAGCAATAGTGGACGCGAATGGGAGTCATATGGCGGTCGCAAATGGAAGTGATTTAAACACTTTAAAGCACCCTTTAAACACCTATCGAGAGATCACTTCCACCACCCATCCCCTGACGGGGACACGGAACTCAACCCCGGGGGCGACGACGACCATCCCTGAGTTCTGGAAACTCAAGACTCTGCTGGAACAGAACGATGTTCATCCGAAGGTGCAGCGGGAATTGCTCGAAGTCCAGGCTTCTGTCCACGCCTTCGTCTCCTGGGTATTGTACGCTGCCAGCCCTTCGAGCGGCAGGCTGTCAGACCCCCTCGGTTACGCCCTCAGCCGCCTGCGCGAACATCCCCTGAAGGAAGCGCGCGGGGCGTTCCGCCAACTGGCCGACCTGCCGCCAGTGGAACTGTTGGAGTTGATCCACTCCACACCTTTAGAGAAATACCGGATGCCGCCAGCCTGCAATCACCCGCTGGCCGGAGTCTGGAAGAAAGCGATGGGCGCGCACAATCGCATGCTGCCGGCCTTAAAAGAAATCCTGTTCGGGCTGGGAGAGGAGGACGAATGAAAATCCACTACCTCACTTCCTCCCACCAGCGTGCCCTGGGCGCCATGTTCTCGAAGAACCTGGACGAAGAGGTCCTGGTCTTTCACTACCCGCAGGGAGCCAAACGCACTTTCCACACCTTCTTCTGTCCACCGATCAAGATCATCGCCCTGGATGAAGACGGGCAGATCGTATTTGAACAGGTGGTCTCAGACTGGCAACTGGTACGCCTGCCGGCCTGCAAGATCGTGATCGAAACTTCCCCGCAGGTTGATCATCGCCCGTATCTCGCGGCCATTCTCTCCTACCAGACATCTTTTCCACAAGCCGGAGCCGTGGAGTCGGGTGTGGATCTGCAGGCCTTGCTGTTTGCTCTGCTATCTGATGCTGTGGCCGATATGCGCCGGATACGTGATACGCAGGGATATGAAATCCGCCCAGAAATCCAGCGGGACAAGTTTGCCCCCTGGGAACGCGGGCAGATGGTGAGTTCTGCTGGTTTTCTGCTGGATTTTTCAGGGGCGGTATCTCTTCCGCAAGGGGCAGTGCGCCTATCCAGGGATGTGCTGAAAGTTGAAGCCCCCCATGTGGACGAACTGCTGGCAGCCTCTGTTGCCGGTATCCCCTGGCGACAAGAATTCCCGAACGCTTGCATGCGCTGCGGAAAACCGGGTTCCTGGCGGGGTGTGCTGGGGGCTCCCAAGCAGGCTCCAATGGAAGTCACCTGGCGCTACCAGCGCCCGGAGAACGCTATACCGCTCTGCCATCACTGCGCGGAGACCCTGAACTTCCTGCGGGATGAGTCCCTGCGCATCAATCTGGTCTGGGGGTTGTGGGGACCGCGCTTCGAAGCTCTTTGGAGCTGGCACAAAGCGCTGTCCGAAGACCGTTTGTTCCTCTGGGACACCTGTACAAACCCGCTCTGGCCCGCAGAATATGGCGGGAATACCTGGGAGACCGGCAGCGGCGCGCTAAGCTGCGCCGAACCACGCCCTCCGCACGGCGTTGCGCGTTCCGGTTTGCATGAGACAGCGCTAAAACGCGCCTTATATAGCAAGCCCTTTCGCAGACGACAGCCCGGCGAAGCCCCCCTGCAGCGTTTGCTAGACTTCCGGATCGACATTCCCGATGGAGGTGAAGCATGACCTTTTTTGCATTTTTGGGCGCGCTGGCGTTGAGTGTGCTGGCTTTTGAACTCCTGAGCGCCTTTCAAGGGGCAGTGAGTCTATTTGGAAGCAATCGCCTAATCCGTACCGGTGCAACATCCACACAACGGCGTTCCACCTGGGAAGCCCTGCTGGTGGCGGTCCTGCCGGGTCGCTTCGACCCGGAGAAGGCAAAGAACACGGCGGATGTGGTCAGCCTGTTGCGACGCGCAGGCTACCCTTACGACACGCCCGGCGAGTTTTATGCGGTAGCCATCCGTGACTTCTCGCTCTTCCTGGGTGTGGGAGGTCTCTTGGCCGGGGCATTGGCAGCTATGGATGTGCTGGTGGCTGCGCCGATCGTGGCCTTGATCTTCGTGCTGCTGGGCTTGCGCCGGCCGTATGTGCGTTTGAAAACGCTGGCAAAGAAACGGGCTGAGTCTTTGCGCAACAACATGCTGATCGGGCTGTCCGTGCTATCGGCCCTGCTGTCTTCCGGCGTGGGTGTGCAGGAGGCCCTGCGTCGTTCGGCTTCGGTGGGCGGGCCGTTCTGCAATCTGCTGGGGCTGCTGGTAGCCCGCATGGAAGTGGAAGACTTCAACAAAGCCATTGAAGTGACGCGCGCTCACCTGCCGGATCTGTCCGACGTGGAAGCGGGCCTCTTCCTGCGTGACATCCAGGATTTCTTTGCAAACAACCGGCCTGTTCTGTCCAGCGTGCAGGGCTTGCAGGAGTCAGTGCACCGCTCCGTTGTGGAACTGACCGAGGCACGCGCTGCCCTGGTGCGCCAGCGTAGCGGCTTGTTCGGGGTGCTGGCCGTGGTGGGGTTGGTGCTGGCGATCATTGCGCCCTTCATGGGCGCGGGATTGATTTAGGCTATTCCGTGAAACGTCCCCTTGAAGTTCGCGTCCCCCGTTTCTCGCGGGGACGCATCTTTTTTTGGGGTTTAACCCTGGCGCTGAGCGTTGGGCTGTTTTTCTTTGTGCAGCGCACGACTGCCTGCTGGCAGCTAACTGCCCTGCCTGGGAGTCGGCCTGATTTCTGCAGTGGGGAGCAAGATGTTCTAACTAGCGCTCCTGATCTCAACGTTGAGAGTATGCAAAACACAGATTTTCAGCCTGTAGCTGGGGTTCCGGAAATTGAGATGCCCCGCTGGGATGGTGGCAGCCGAGTCAATATCGTCTTCTTCGGTCTGCGTGGTGGTGACATCAGCGAAGAAGGCTGTCCGGCCTGCACGGATACGATCATCTTGTTGACTGTGGACCCGATCACGAGTACTGCCGGGATGCTCTCCATCCCGCGCGATATGTGGGTCAACGTTCCGGGATTTGGCTACAGCCGCATCAACACGGCCTGGACAATGGGAGAAGCCGCCCGGCTGCCGTCCGGCGGGCCCGGCCTGGCGATGGAAACAATCTCCCAGTTCATCGGCGTGCCGGTGCACTACTACGTGCAGGTCGATTTTGATACCTTCATCTCATTCATCGACCTGATCGATGGCATTGACGTCTATATAGATGAAGAGATGACCCTGGAACTGACCGGCCGCGGCAGGGATCATATTGATCTTCCCTGTTGTGGCGTGCAGCACATGAACGGGAAACGCACCCTGGCCTACGCGCGTTGTCGTAAAGAGTCCCAGGGTTGCAGCGGCGGCGATGTTGGTAGGGCCGAGCGGCAGCAGAAGGTCATCCTGGCCATTCGCGACAAGGTGCTCGACCCGGCGTATTTCACCAAACTGCTGGCGCAGGCTCCACAAATTTATGAGGCCTTCTCAGCCGGCGTCCACACCAATATGTCGCTTGAGGACGCCATGAAACTGGCTGTGCTGGCAAAGGACATTCCTATTGAAAGCATCAAGCGGGGGGTGATCGACAACAACATGGCCCTCTTTGCGACCGTAACCCTGAATGGGGTCGAGTCCAGTGTGCTGAGACCTGTTCCCGATCTGATCCGTCTCCTGCGTGATGAGATATTCACGGTGAGCGGTCCGGTTGGGCCACTGGCAGATGGTGATGCAGTGACCTTGATGCAGGCGGATGCGGCGCGTGTGCGGATCGTCAACAACACCTACACATCGAACCTTGGTGAGCGCACCGCCAATTTCCTGGCAGCGCAAGGGATGAGCGTGATGGAGCAGGGCATCCCTACAGGCGCAGCGAACCAAACTGTGCTGGTTATGTATACACCGAAGCTGTATGCGTTACGCTATTTGATTGAGACGTTTGGGATTGTGGGGCGCAATCAGGTAGTGATCAAACATGACCCGGCTGAAACGGTTGATATCGAGATTCGTCTTGGGGAGGATTGGGTAGGCAGGTTACCAGCCGGGTATTAGCGCAGGAGCTCATCGCACCCTTTGGGCGCAGGTTTGATCGAGCAATTGCCCCTTGACGATTTCAATTTTATATTGGATAATACACAACTTGTGTGTATTATCCAATATAAAATGAAAACAAACCTGCTTCTTCCTTTCGAAACCATTCCCTACTTTACGATCGAAGCATTTAAACAGTCTTCCGTTATGGATTCTCCCCATGCGGTGCGCACGCTACTGCACCGCTGGGTCCAGGCCAGGCATATCCTGACGCTCAAGAAAGGTGTCTACATGACGCGCCGCTTCTACGAACAGCGCCAGGCGGATGAAGCCTTTCCCCTGGCGGTGAGCGCCATCCTGCTGCCACAGTCCTATGTTTCATTGGATTTCGTCTTGCAGCAGCATAACCTTTTAACTGAAATCACCTACCCCGTGACGTGTGTAACCACCAAAAACACCCGCACTATTAAAAATACGATTGGCACCTTCTGGTATCGCAATGTTCGGGACGATCTGTACACTGGGTTTTCCATACTAGATTACTTTGGCGTTCGCTATGCGCGCGCCTCAGTGGCCAAAGCCCTTTTCGATTATCTGTACCTGCGTCCTATCCCTGTCGCCTACCGGGCATTGAAATTCAACCTGGCGGAGGAACTGCGTCTTAATCTTGATGAACTTGACCAGTCCGCCTGGGATGAGTTTGCACTTCATGTCGAAACCAGCGCATCACGCAAGATGGGTGACATTTTGAAAAACTTTCGGAGCCACACATGACAACTTTGATCCAGGCTTTGCAGCACGCTCTTAGCACAAAAGACCCTCTTCTGCCTGTTGAGACCAAACGCATCCTGCTCAAGGAAGCCCTCCAGTCTTATGTGCTCGACTTCCTGTATAACCACTCGCACTACCGGCGTTTGAACTTTTATGGTGGCACCTGTCTGCATATTATCTACAATCTAAATCGCCTGTCTGAAGACCTGGATTTCGACAACGGCGAAAATCTTGACCTTGCATCCCTGGAGAATGATTTGGTAGGCATGTTCCAGAACACGCTGGGCTATGCTGAAACAAATGCCAAATCTCAGCGCAGCGCGCAAGGCATTCTGCGTGTTACCCTAAAGTTCCCCATCCTGAAGGATCTGGGGCTCTCTGCCCACCCGAATGAGGCCCTGCATCTCAAAGTGGAGATCAGTCACCACGAGCAGGTAGCAGAGATACAACACACGCCGGTTTTTTATCACGGGCGCAGTTTTGTGCCGGCCCACTTTTCGCTTGAAACGATGATGGCCGGCAAGATGATCGCCTGCCTGGAACGAAGCTTCCAGCGCGGGCGCGCAGGAGCCTTCATCAAGGGGCGTGATTTCTACGATCTGCTCTGGTTCATGCAGCAGGACATCCAGCCCCTGGAGAATAAACTCTCCCAGGATAGCGGACAGGCCTACACCCTGCGCTCCGCTATGTTGGCCTTACAGGAGAAAGTCAAGGGTATCCGTGTTTCCGATTTGGCCGTAGATTTGCTGCCCATGTTCGAGTCCAGATCCTTCATTGAATCCTGGTTGGAAAGCTTTCACACGAACTTCGAGCGTTACGCAGGTAATTACTACAAGGCATAAAGGTTACTTCAGCGACACCTCTCGACCTCCCCCATTCTCAATAACCTATCATCCTGGCTGGCAGATGTTTCTGCCAGCCATTTTTATATTGAAAGGAGTCGCACATGCTGAAAAACTTGATTCATTTCTTGAAGGAAGAAGAAGGCCAGGACTTCGCCGAGTACGCCCTGATCCTGGGCGCGGTGGGTGTGGTGGCAATTGCCGTCATCGCTCGCTACCGCAACGAATTGCAGGCTGCCTTCGAAGCCGGGATTGAAGCCCTGCGCATGGCCCGGGGAGGCTAGATGCCCCGGAAATGCGAGCGCGGACAGGCGATGGCCGAGTTCGCCTTGATGATCCCGATCCTAATCCTGCTGCTGTTCGGGATGACTTTTGCCGCCTTCTACGCCTTTCGGACAGCGGCTGTGGATTGGGGTGTGTTCGTGACAGGCGTGGCTACTGGCTCATACAACACGCCTGCCACCGGGCAAGCGCGAGAGTCTGTGCTGTGGCCTGACCTGGCAGAACGCATCGGCGCATCGCAGAGCGGTCCGCGCCAGGTGCGTTCACTGATCTCAGTGGAAGATTCCCGTGATTGGGTCTTTGGCATTCGCCTGGTGGAAGCGCAAAGAGCATCAACAACTTTTCGCCTGTGGCGCTTCTATCCCGGCCCGCCTCCACCTGGAGGTATCGAATGAAGAAGGCGCTTCCGAGTGAGCGCGGGCAGGCGATGGCCGAAACCGCCCTGTTTGCGGTGCTGGCGATCCTGATGGCATTTGGACTGCTGGCCTGGATCCCAACCCATCGCGCCCGCACTGCGGCCACCGCCGCAGCCTACGCCTGCTCACAGTTCCTGTCCCAGTCGCCCAATCCGGCGCGGGCTGCCAATAACGCCCGGCAGGTGGCCTGGGATACTCTGGATGCCGACTGGTCTGCTTCACTGGGTGTGCAGTACCGCGTGCAGGTTTCTCCACCCGGCGGTCCCGGTTTGCCCGGACGTTGCGAAGTGTCCTTCCACGCCCCCACCCTCTTCAACGGTCTGCTAGGTCTGAGCCAGGGTGAATGGGGACACGAGTGGTTCGTGTCGCGTTCGGAAACCTGGAAGGCCAGGTGGCGATGAAGGACATGAAAAATGAACGCGGACAATCCGTGTTGCTATTTGCAGTGCTGATGCCGCTGATGTCGCTCTTCCTGCTGGGCATCCTGGATTACATGGTCACGGGCGCCCGCACGATGGAGACGGTTGGGATCGCCGACTTGGCGGCCCACGCCGGGGCGCAGGAGATCACGGTGCTACCGGATGGAACCATCACCGCCACTAGCGGTGGAAACCAAATCGCCGCATTGTATTTCAACGCCCAACGGCCTTCGTACTCACAACTGACTTTCGTCTCGTGTGGTCGCCACCAGGGACGCCCAGCCTGCCTGGTCACTGCGCGGGTGCGTTCAGCAGGGTTTCTCCTGCCCTCCCGCTGGGTAACTGTGCGAGCTATCGGGTATCTGGCTCATGGCGTGACCCGCGGTGATCAATAAACATATCATACGCCTTATGTGAAATAGGTAAGCGGATTGAGTAAAGGTTTGCACATCAATACGGTGAAACTTACGGAGAAGGAACTTGAGCAAATGGCTGGTCATTTTTGCAATCACTCGAGTGGCTAAGCCAACAACTATTTTAGCCAATAAACGCTCAATATCTCTTCCGGTATTTTGGACTTCATTGAACACACCTTCGATTCTTTCTCGAATGCTGTTGAGCCAGCGATCAAAAGGAACTGGATTTTGCTCTGTTTGATTAGCTCGTTTGGCTGTGTAAATGCGATTACGCGTGTGCCGATAGATTCTTTCCTGCCAATCTTCTCTAATAAAGCCTTTGTCAGCATAGATATGACAGTCTTGCAGGGTATACAAGACACTCTCGGCTGCCAGACGTTCGTCCGTATTGGCTGGCACCAATTCGTAAACGATTGGAATGCCATCTAGGGTGCACAGAGAAACCAGTTTGTAGTCATAGTATTTCAGATTGCGGCTAACGCAAACACCATATTCTGCACTGCCTGCAAAGTCACTGCACCTTTTACTGCGCTTGTAGCCCATTACAGGTACCGGTTTTGTGTCCAGAAGTAAGTCAACCTGGGTTAGTAAACCCAACTCTTGCAACCAATACCGACGCATTTCCTCAACCAGTAAACGAAGGTTCCGAGCGCGTCGATTGAATTGACTTTGCGTGATCAGGTCCGGAAACAAATCTGAATAATTGGCCTTGATGTAGCCAACGTATTGATTTTCGCCCGGATAAGGAATGAAGTCTTGTGCCAACATCAGCGTAATCACTTCACTATGAACTCATTGAAACTAAATTTGAAGTAAGTGGCGCAAATTGATCATAGTAAAAGCAATGAAGTGCGCACCGAGAAAGTGGATTTTGCGTCTATCGAATCTTAATAGCAAGGCTCTGAATTTGTCGATCCAGGCAAATGAACGCTCACTGGTAAAGCGGCGCTTGCACACTTCAGGGTTGAAGAACCGTTTTCTGCCACGCTTACTAGCTTTACGATTACGCTTGCTCTCATCAATATTTGGGATCAGACTGTAATTGAAGCATGTTTTGCGAGCAGCTTTGGTGTCAAAAGCTTTGTCTGCGTTGAAATATGCTCCTGAAATCTCAAGGCCAAGA
>CAZCPP010000014.1:0-23470 GCA_964500655.1 uncultured Anaerolineaceae bacterium
TTCCTGTTCATTTTGGGAAGACTTTTGTCCGACCTTTTGTCCGATGCTAAGTAATAAATATTTCGGTGATCGCCCATCACGCCCACTGAAGGTGTACGGTCCATCGTGTATGTTGTGGTACCACCCCAGGCATGCTCGATTTTCAAGCCTTCTAATGAAGGGAAGAATGCAAAGAGATCCTTTATAACCTTGCGGGTGTAAAATTTATCATTCCCAGAGCATAATTCGTCATTAGGATAGTAAGAGAAGTCGGAGCCACCCATGACGATGCGTCCTTCGGCAGTTGGGATTACATAACTGAAGAGCGCACGCATGTCATATAAGCCTTGCCTGTTCTGCCATCCGATCGATTCCCATTGAGCTTTACTGAGTGCCTCTGTTGCAATTTGGAAAACTCCAACCGGTATAACATGTTCCTTAAAAAATCCTAGCTTCTGAGCGTAAGCATTCAGAGCGATGACCAGGATAGGCGCGCGAATCTCACCCAATTCTGTATCCACGTGGTTGACCTTGCCAGGCGTTATGCGTGTTACAACTGACCGTTCTCTGACCTCAACCCCGACTTGTTCAACCACTCTTTTCATCCCGCGGGCTAGCTTTGCAGGATTGAGAATTGCGCCATGAGGAATATTCAACCCAGCAATGAAGATGGGCGATTTGATTTCAGCTTCTAATTCCTTCCCTTCCAGGTAAGTTGAATCCAGCCCAAAAGATTTGAGCCTCTCCCTGTGTTCTTGCAAATCCTTTGCCTGCTTCTCATTTAGCGCAACGCCCAGCATCCCATTTTCTTCATAATCGCAGGCGACATCGTGTTCATCGATCATCTTCTTGATGAAATTAGGACCGTAAAATGAGATTTCTAGGTTTTTCTGTATGGCTTCAGAATCTGTAGTTTTTATCTCTCTTATGAGATCAGTAGCGATACAAAAACCGCCGTTTCTCCCACTGGCGCCATAACCGCAGCAAGCTCCCTCCAGCAGGACAATTTTCTTTTCAGGAAATTTTTGTCTGATATGGTAAGCAGCAGAAAGCCCTGTATAGCCACCGCCAACAATGACTACATCTGCTTTGTGGCTGCCACGCAGGGGTTCATTGATCTTCTGATTCTCCAGGTCAGCCGCATTGAACCAGAAATTATCAACAAAATATTCGTAAAGATCGGGGGGCCTGAGATTCTGGCCCCGGTTATGTAAGTGTGAAAAATACTTCATTGATTCACTCCATTAAACGCCAACGCCCTATAAACCTCTTTGCCATCGACCAATGTCAGGAGTATCTTCGTTTGGGCAATATCACTCACAGGGATTTCGAATAGGTTCTGATCCAAGACAATGATATCCGCCTGATTGCCAACCTCGATGGACCCCGTTTCATTTTCAAGGAAATTGGCATAGGCTCCATTATAGGTGAAACTCTGGATCATATCTTCAAGCCCCACTCTCTCCTCGGGCCATAACACTTCATTCGACTCTTCGTCAAGCCCTGAACGCGTCATCCCTATCTGGATAGCGATAAAGGGGTCGAATGGTATTGTGACCGGGAAATCACTTGCTGAGGCCATAACCACACCTGCGTCGATGAAGCTCTGCATCGGATATTGAACGTCAGCCCTTTCTTTTCCCAGGTACGGCAGGGCTAACTCCCAGTAATATTCATCAATCTTGAACCAGAATGGTTGCGGCACACCGACAACATCCAACTGTTTGAAGCGCAGGATATCTTCAGGCTCCACAAGCTGTAAATGAGTGACCAGGTGACGCGAATCACGCTTTCCATTTATCACCTGGGCCTGTTCAAGTGCATCCAGGGTGATATGCACCGCTGCATCCCCAATTACATGCACATGAATCTGGAGCTTCTCCTTATCCAAAGCGATGGAGGTATATTTCAGGATTTCAGTATCCCATATAGGCTCCCCACGAAATTCAGGCTTGTGTGCATAAGGTTCAAGCAAATAAGCTGTGCCCCCCTCTAAAACACCGTCTACAAATATTTTGGCAGCGTTGGTTTGGAAATAGGGATGGGTATTCTTTGAGCGTTCTGCCAGCACCGTTTCAATTTGCGGCTCGATCTCTTCGTCGGGGTCTAATGTGATTGAACCACGGAAGCGCATGTTGAGTTTATCTTCCTCCGCGAGAGCGTTGAACGCTGCAATACAACCAGCATCCAGCATGGCATCGTGGGATAATGTGATTCCTGCACGGGTTGCCATATCCTGATAGGCAAGCAGTCCATTTTTACGCTCTTCTAACGAGTAATCGGGAATCACTTCCTCGATTAATTTGAAAGCAGTTTCCCTGAGAACGCCGCTCGGTTCGCCAGTGTCCGGATCGCGTTCGATCCTGCCACCCTCGGGGTCAGGCGTATCTTTCGTAACCCCTGCTCTTTCCAGGGTAACGGAATTCACCCACATGGAATGACCATCATAGGAAACGAGGGCAACTGGCCGATCCGGAATGAGCGCATCCAGGATTTTTTTGGATGGGCCGAGATTAGGGAAAAGAGTGTCCGCCCACCCACTCCCCCGATAAAACCCTCTTTCCGAATGTTTCTCAACAAAATCTGTGATTGTTGCTTTATATGCATCAAGAGAATCCAGTGAATATAAACTTATGTTGCCCACATAATCCATCGCATGAGATGGGTGTGCGTGGGCATCGACGAATCCGGGCAGAACCATTTTCCCATTCAGGTCCATGACGACCGTATCAGAATCAATGTACGGCTCAACATCTGTATCTGTACCTACAAAGACGATTTTGTCATCAGCAATTGCGATCGCCTGCGCCCAACTGCGTTCCTTGTCAACCGTATAGACAGAAGCATTTTTCAGAACCAGATTCGCTTTCATCTTATTTCCTTTCGTGAATCGCAAACACTTTATCCCCTGCCTGTACAGTTCCGGTATCCTGGCCATCACTCAATATAAGCAAGAAACCGCGCCGACCATTATTCAGAAATTGAAGCGTTGTTTTTAGCTCGGTTGCAGGGAGTTTCTCATGTTGGCTATTGGCAACAAAATGACTGAACTCCTCACAGGGTGCTGCAAAACTCAAAACATCCAGTAGTGTTCTGTCTCCAGTCTCCGCATTTTCAATAGCGATTTGCCCCCCAAGATCATCCATCCAGGTTTCCTGATCAAATTCGATAACAATGTTTTCACCCGCGGCTCCATCTACCAAATGTTCCCCAAAACGCGCTCTCATCGCTTCATAGTGAGATGTGAAACCGATGCAAACAAGGTCATCGTCGTCATAAGCTTTATCGGGGTGATTCATGTGATGGATGTCAAGCACATGATCACCGATAGCGGTTGTTGCCTCGATGCCCAGCGATGTGATAATTAGCTTATCCACTTCAACGCGCCGAGATACATCGTAATAGTACCCTGATGGCGTTTCGATGATCAACCCGGAAGGCTGCACCTGGACCAATTTAACTCTGCCTAGCTCCCGAATATCCTCCGCCATATCAAATCCTTACGCTTCTTGCACTGCCTTTGTGATCTCATCTCGATGCTCCACGGCATGTTCGGTCATGTATTCAACCAGGGTAGCAATGTCCCCGCGTTCACCTCCCCAGGGATATAGCAAATCGCCAGGAAATCGCTCCTCCGGCATTTCCTGAATAGCATTTCTGAACTCATCATGCGCCGTTTCAAATTCTTTTAGAATTTGTTGCGTTGATAACCTTTGTTGCTCTAAAACTGCTCTTTGGTTAAATTCGACTTCTTCCTCATCAAGCTCGGGGGTTAGGTATTCTTCCCCTGCCTGGTAAGCACGTAAAGATTTCGCTATTTCCAGATCCCAAGTTGCTATATGCCCAACAATGTCTCTAACACGCCAACCAGAATCTTTATAAACGGGTATTTCCAGATCGACTTCATCCAGTGCTGCACGAGTAGCAAAATGAGTCTCAGTCAAATTATCAAGCAGGCGCTTCTTTTCTTTTGCAGACATCTCAATCACTCCTCAATTTCTCGTAAATCTTCTTATATAGTAGCTCTTCAGCAACGGACCCTTAAAAGTTTGGGGTCATACATCGGCCTTAGAGAGGCTTTGGCGGGATAGCGTACACCAGCAATGTCTATTTCATAAGAGCCACTCTTGATGTAATCAACGGACACGGTTTCACCATCATTTTCTACGGGGCCGACACCGACGGATGCACCCAATGTATGTCCAAAGCCACCTGACATAAGGTTGCCCACGGGCACCCCATCGCGGTAAATGATTTCACCGTAATATAGCATCGGTTCAGGATCCTCGAGCAGGAACTGCATCATACGATATCTATGTCCTGTTTCTTTTAGGCGCAAGAGCGCATCCCGACCAATAAACCCGCCGGGCTTATCAAAATCCACAAAGTAACCCAGGCCAACTTCCAGGGGGGTATCTGTATTGTCGATATCTCCGCCATAATCACGATAAGCCTTCTCTAGTCGCAACGTGTTTAGAGCCTGCAACCCTATATTTTTTAAACCGAAATCTTTTCCCGCCTCAACAAGGGTGTCGAAAACATGCAGAGAAAACTCTGTAGGAATGTACAGTTCCCACCCCAATTCGCCTACGTAGGTTACGCGTATTGCCTTGACCAGGGCATAACCAATATCAATCTCCTGCATGGTCAGGTAAGGAAAAGCCTCATTGGACATATCGGCATGCGTTATGCTGCTCAAAAAGTCGCGAGATTTAGGTCCCTGAATATTCAACACACTATAAGCAGAAGAAATATTGGTGATAAAAACGTGTGCATCGGCAGGAATGTGGCGTCGCAGCCAGGCTTGTACCGCGGTTATAGTACCATCACCAGATAAAATTAGAAATTGATCTTCCACCATGCGCGTGACAGTTAGGTCGGCTTCGATAGTGCCGGTTTCGTTACACCATTGGGTATAAACACAGCGACCGACCGGGACGGCAATGTTGTTTGCACATATCCGATTGAGGTATTTTTCCGCATCCCGACCCTGAACCAATATTTTTCCCATCACGGAGTAATCCAGCATGGTCACGTTTTCGCGGGTGGCGCGGTGTTCTGCTGCGCTGTACTCGAACCAGTTCTGCCGCCCCCAGGAGTATTCGACTTTTGGTTCAACACCCTTTGGTGCAAACCAATCCGGATATTCCATTCCAGCATATACTCCAAAATAGGCCCCAGCATCGGCCAGGCGTTCATAGAATGCAGACTTGCGCACATTGCGAGCAGTTTTGAAATGTTTATTTGGATAGCTATCTTCAAACATGAACCCAAGGAGTTCAACTGCCCGGTCTTGCACATATTTGGGGGTATTTTCAAATGGCAGCATACGGGCGATATCAATCTCGGTAATATCGACATTTGGCACACCATCTTTAATCCACTGGGCCATGACCTTTCCGGCCCCGCCGCCCATAAGAATGCCAAGTGAATTGAATCCTGCAGCAACAAAAAAATTGTCTAGCTCCGGAGCAAGCCCCATCATGGGGCCTAGATCGGGTGTGAAGCTTTCTGGACCGCAGAAGAATTTATGTATTCCTGCATTCTCTAAAGCCGGAATGCGTTTCATTGCCTCTTCAACGTATGGCATCATACGATCCCAATCAGGGTTGATTTCGCCAAAGGTGAAGTTCTTGGGGATGCCATCCAATGCCCAGGGTGCTGATACAGGTTCAAATAAACCAAACAAGATGCCCCCCACTTCTTCACGGTAATAGGCATATTTATCGAGATCTACCAGTACTGGTAAATCAGCATTGACACCTTCAATTGCTTCGGTGATCAAGTAGTAGTGTTCGGCAGGTTGCAAGGGGACATTAACGCCAGCTAACTTACCGATCTCACGTGCCCACATCCCCGCACAATTGACAACATACTCTGCCTGGATTTCACCCTTATCGGTAATGACTCCGGTCACTTGCTGATCTTTTTTTGTGATGCCAGTAACAGCAGTCTCTTCGATAATTTGAACACCCCCCATACGAGCGCCTTTGGCCAATGCCATCGTCACGTCAATGGGATTTACACGGCCATCACCGGGCGAAAAGAAACCGGCCAGGATATCGTCGGTATAAGCTAAGGGCCAGAGTTCCTTGACTTTTTCAGGGGAGAGCTCTTCTATCGGAACGCCAAATTCACGATCGAAGGCAGCCACTCGACGTAATTCTTCCAACCTGTCAGACGTGGAAGCTAAATTTATCAGCCCTACGTTTTTATATCCTGTTGATTGACCAGTTTCCTTCTCGAGTGCGCTATACAGTTCCAGAGTGTATTTGGTCATTTCAACTGTAGTTGCATCAAAAAATCCGCCGGCTTCAATCAACCCGGCTGCATGCCAGGTGGTACCAGCAGTGAGTTGGGCACGCTCCAAGAGAACAATATCTTTCCATCCAAGCTTTGAAAGATGATATCCGGTACTACACCCGATTACGCCTCCGCCAATAATTACAACACGTGCATGAGTTGGAAGTTTGCCTTTCAGCTTTTCATCTGATTGCTTTACCATCACTCTACACCTTTAGATCCTTTGCTAATTTATCTGCTGATGTCAGGATTTTATCCATTTCTTTTATAGCGGGATCAGGTAAAGGTTCAGGCTGGTGCGTATCATAAATCTTTTTGAATTCCTCTATAGCCATTTCACGAGGTTCCTGTAAATTACCATCAACGTCTAGTTGGCGGAAGATTGGTGAATAGTGGAAGTCTCGAATATGCTTTCGTGTGTGCTTTTCACGCAAATAATGACCACGAGGGCCAACTGCTTTGATCACATCCAGGGAAACATCCAAATCTTTGAATTCAAAACTCTTGTAAGTATTAAACACATCCATAGCAATCGCGGAATCAAGAATGATTTGCTCGGGGTAAAGAACCATGGAAGAATTCATCAACCCCATATAACCGCAAAGCTCCCCGCCAGCCAACGGTATCTGTACGCCGCCAAAACCTGCTTCGTAGGCAGATTGCCAGCCGATATCAGCGGCATCGCTGCTAAACGAGCCCCCTCCTAAAGTGGGTACGTTCCAGGCATGTGCTAATTGCGCTGCGATCAGCGATACTGGAAGAGGCACATCACCAATATAACCACCTGTGCGCGGATTCATGAGCGAAGTAATAATCGAATGAATTACTGGTGCACCAGGGTAAGCCAATTGTATCAATACCATTGCGCTGATAGATTCAGCATCGCCTACTACTAAAGCACCAAGTACCGAAGCCGGAGCTGTTGACCCCATAGTAGGCATGGCCATAAAGCTTTGCGGAATACCTGCTTCTGCGTAAATTAAAGCGGTTTCGATACCATGTGCATCTTGCGCCAAAGGCGCAATTGTGCATATATTGGCACAGACAGGTGATCTACGGCGGAGTTCATCTTCGCTCCCAGCAACGACAGTAGCCATTTCCACAATAGCGGGAGCAAGTTTAGGATGAGTTGTTGTTCCGCCCCGAACATGCTTTAGGGTGTTCGTCAAACCGGCATGGCACTCGTGCAAGGGTGCAGTTTTGCCATGGTCCTGAGCACTTACCATTGGCCAGAAAAAACTGACCGCGGATAGAGCATCACCAACGCGCGCCATCATCGCTACATCTTCTTTTCGGGAGGCGCGTTTTTCGCGGGTTATTGGGTCAATCACATGTACCCCACACCCATCCGTTGTCAGGTATGAGGCTTCTCCATTCAGGTTGAGATCAAATCGTTCTTTGCGACCGCCTAACACAAAATTGCGCGGTGCAGTTGCCATCGCTTTTTTTACCAGGTCAGGAGAAATCTTTACGATTTGACTGTCCCAATCTACATTGGCACCGTTGTCTGCAAATATCGTCAGTGCTTTCTGGCTAGGGAAATACACTCCAACTTCTGACAATAGTTGCAGCGTTCCATTTTTTAGCGCTTCTAACTCCGCTGTGCTCAACACATCTATCTTGTGATGTGAGGAGATAGAGATAATATCTGGGGTATCAGAATACATCTTAAAACACTCTCCTAATTGTGGTTTTTTTATACAAATTCTTGTTATTGATAACCTTATTAGGTAATCCAATGAAGAAGTGGAGGATCTTGACCATCATCCGCTAAATCATTCCCGTTTAGCATCGTTCCGATAAAAATTTTGCCTTCTTCATCAAGGGATTCATCCACTGCTTCCAGCACAACCAGAGCAATCACCTCTTTGTTTGGAATACCATTTAACGCGGGTTTGAAAACATTAATAGCGGCTTCCATCGTATCGGCACTTTTTAACAAATCACGCAAAAGATATTCGCCGCTGCTGTGCAGACGCCCAACCTGCTGCATTCCTTTTGTTAACCCGTTAGTAATGCAAGCATACGCATCCAACCCTTGTTCTAATGCTTCTTGAGCAAGGGCCTTTGCCTCTTCTAAGCGACCGTCTATTACGGCCTGAGCCAATTCTTGATGCATCTCACCGGTCAAAACATTCTCCTGGGTTCACTTAATGAGTTGTTAGATATTTAGAATTTTCGTGACCATTCCTTCGGCCAACGTTCGATGACAACCTTCTTCTGCGTGAAGAACTCTACAGCGTCCATACCCTGTCCGTGCATATCGCCAAAGAAGGAATCCTTCCAACCGCTAAATGGGAAGAATGCCATTGGTGCAGCCACACCAATATTGATGCCTACATTGCCAGCGTCAACTTCATAGCGGAATTTGCGTGCCGCTGAACCTGACGAGGTAAATAAACTGGCTTGATTACCGTATGCATGGCTGTTAGCAAGTTTTATTGCTTCCTCAATAGTGCTCACATGCATCATGCTCAACACAGGGCCGAAGATTTCCGTTTTCCAGATTTCACTGTCAGGCTGGACATCTGCCAAAATCGTCGGGCGCACAAACGTGCCGCCTTCATAGCCTTTGACAGTTGCTCCGCGTCCATCTACCAAAGCAGATGCACCTTCTTTTGCTCCCAAACCGATCAACTGCTCAACGCGCTCTTTGCTATCCTGGCTGATGACCGGGCCCATCTGTACACCCTCCTCAAGCCCGTAACCGACCACACGATTGGAGGCAGCATCACAGATCAATTCAGTAAACGAATTGCGCGCTTCAGCTACAGTCACTGCTAAAGAAACTGCCAGACAGCGCTGCCCTGCACAACCGAATGCCGAATCTGCAATAATATTGGTTGACATGTCCATATCTGCATCCGGCATGATGATGACCGGGTTCTTAGCCCCGCCCTGTGCCTGCACCCGTTTACCATTCTCCGCAGCGCGGCGATAGACGTATTTGGCTACATTTGTTGAACCGACAAACGTAATTGCTCGTATTTCTGGATGATCTAGAATAGCATCCACTGCATCTTTCGAACCATTGACCATATTGATCACACCCTTAGGGAAACCAACCTGATCGATTAGTTTGAAGATTAACTGCATGGTCAAAGATACTCTTTCAGAAGGTTTAATAACATAGGCATTACCGGTTGCCAGCGCATATGGCAGGTACCAGAACGGGATCATGCCAGGGAAGTTGAAAGGCGCGATCGTGGCACACACCCCCAATGGCTGGCGCAGCATGATCTCGTCAATACCAGGGGCAATATCTTCTGCTATTTCGCCCTTCATCATCATCGGCATACCACAGGCCACTTCCACATTTTCTATGGCGCGCACCATTTCAGCTTTAGCCTCACCGAAGGTCTTGCCACACTCCTCTGTGATAACGCGGCCAATCTCATCATGGTTGTCTTTGAGCAGGTCACGCAGTTTGAAGAGATACTGGATGCGGTCCTGAACTGGGGTTTGGCGCCAAGCAGGGAAAGCTTCTGACGCGGCCTGTGTAGCTGCATCCACTTCTGCTTTGCCACACAGGGGGGTCTTGGCAATTACTTCACCTGTTGCCGGGTTGATTACATCAGAGTACTCACTGACTTTTGGCTCCACCCATTCATTGTTTATATAATTCAAGATTTTCGTCATATTATTTCACCTTTTTATCTGCTACTTCCAAAGCCTTCTCAACAAGGGCCAGGCCTTCATCAATCTGCTCCTTTGTGATGCACAGTGGTGGGACAATAAAGACCATTGTGCCAATGTCTTTAACCATGATGAAGGTGAACAAACCACTATCCAACAACGCTTTCTTGACGTTGGCCATCACCTCAGCCGAGAATGGCTTTTTCGTCTCGCGATTTTCCACTAATTCGATAGTAGAGAACAACCCAATATAGCGCACATCTCCGACAGATGAATGTCGCTCTTTGATATCTTCAAGCGCTTCACCAAGGTACTTGCCCAACGAAGCGGCATTGTCAATCAAGCCATCTTCTTCATAGACATCTATCGTTGCCAACGCGGCAGCACAGGCCAGTGCGTGACCGCTGTATGTCAGACCAGCGTACAAGTACTTGTCTTCAAAGTAATTTGCTATATCTTCAGAAACGATCACAGCCCCCAGCGGCACATACCCAGATGTAATTCCCTTTGCGGTTGTTATGATATCTGGCTCGACACCCCAATTATCGACTGCAAACCACTTTCCGGTGCGCCCCCAGCCACTCATGACTTCATCAGAGATTAATAAAATTCCGTGCTTATCACAAATCTCACGGACGCGCGGCCAGTAGTCGTCCGGTGGAACGATGATGCCATTCGAACCAGTGACACCTTCCATGATGATGGCAGCGATCTTATCCGGGCCCTCATAACTGATAACTTCTTCAAGATGCTGAATACACTCTCGCTTGCATGATTCCAGTTTCTGGCCAAAAGGACAACGGTAGCAGTAAGGATCAAGGAAATGCACACCGCCTGGCATAACCGGTTCTACTGCGTTGCGACGGTAGTCACCCGTCAGCGCTATTGAACCATATGTCGCACCATGATAAGAGCGATAGCGCGCTAAAATCTTGTGGCGCCCGGTATAAAAACGGGCGATCTTGATTGCGTTCTCATTAGCTTCTGCACCACCCAGAGCATAGAAGGTTTTCTTGAGTTTTCCGGGGGTGACTTCGGCTAATTTTTTGCCAAGCAGGCCGCGAGGACCGGTTGCGTTGCCTGGATAGACAAAGCACAACTCAGCAGCTTGATCCTGAATGGACTTAACCACTTTGGGGTGCTGGTTGCCAATATTTGTATTCATCAATTGTGAAGAAAAGTCCAGGTAGCGTTTTCCGTCCGCATCCCAAAAATACACGCCCTCTGCTTTTACTACGGGAATCGGATTAACCTGAGACTGAACTGACCAGGAGAAAAATGTGAATTCTTTACTTAATTGAACAATTTCTTCGGCAGTCATCTTATTATCACGGTTCATAGATGCCTCATCTTCCAGGAAAATAGTCCATCACAAGGGCTATGTTCCTGACTATTTTTCGGAGAGCCGCTTATTTCTTTTCGGCTTTTACCGAATCATTGAATATGTTTAGTGTTTCATCGACATCTGCTTCGCTCAATGCGTAGCATAGGAACCAGGGTTCACGCGCATCGCCATCTGGCTGAACACCTCTTTGGATCAGTTCTAAAGCCAGGTTTTCATAGAGTTCGCCACTGCCATTGAAGTACTCCCTGAAATCATGAGGCTCCTGATCAGTCCCTAAAACCATTCCAAACATGGATGGAACGCCTGTTACAGAATGCGGGATATCAGCTTCAGTAAGTATCTCGTCGATGCCGGACATCAGAGCTTTGCCCCGTTTGTTGATGGTTTCAATGACGGGTTCGGTTTCGAGGATTTCCAGAGTGGCGATTGCAGCTGCGGTTCCAACCACATTGCCGGAATAGGTTCCACCATGCGCCATTGCACCTGGTTGAACCGTCATCATTACATCTTCTTTACCAGCAATGGCCGCGATCGGGAATCCATTGCCCATCGCTTTAGCATAAGTTACCAAATCAGCCTGGATATTAAAATATTCCTGCGCGCCACCATTGGCAATCCTGAACCCGGTTTTGACTTCATCAAAAACCATCACAATACCGTACTTATCACATAACTCCCGAATTTTCTCCAGGAAGTCTGGGAGAGGGGTAATACCAGCCGCATTTCCAAGTATGGGCTCAACGAAAATCGCGGCAATATCCCCCCATCCTGCAGCGATGGTTTCTTCCAATTTTTCAAAATCGTTAAAGGGTAGATTGATAACGTACTGATTTATCCCTTTGGGAATGCCCGAAGTAGCCGGCACGTTGATAGGGCTGTGTTTGGAGCCCATAGCGCCAGGACCTGCAGATGCAGTAGTGAACATGAAGTAGTCAGCCATGCCATGATATTGACCTTCGAATTTGATGAACTTTTCTCGTCCGGTGCGCGCGCGAGCAATGCGTAAGGCATGCATTGTGGCTTCGGTGCCAGTATTGGTCAGGCGTACCTTATCGACCTTACACATGCGTATGATGCGCTCACAAAGGTCGATTTCATTAGGCGTTGTCCAGGCAAAAATGGTGCCACCTTGAATCGCTTCTTGAACTCGCTTCACAACTTCAGGATAAGCATGCCCCAAAATAACTGGGCCAAATCCTAAGCGGTAATCAATATACCGTTTTCCATCTGCATCCCAAACATATGTCCCTTCACCTCGATCGATAACAAGTGTGTCATCATCGCCCCAATATCGAAAATTCGAATTGACCCCATACGGCATAACAGCCAACGCTTTCTTGAAAAGCTCATTGGTTTTTTTTCCTTGAATACTCATATTGCCTCCTTCATACTTACATACTTAGTTTGCTTTAATAGGGCTAAAAGGGAAGCGCGCGCCCCAAACCCTTAACTTTTGCTTTTCGATACACCTCTGGCAGAATAGCAGCATACTCACCCCAAATTCCCAGGGCAATAAAGACAATAATCTCGTCAGCAGATTCGCGGCCGGGTACTTTCCCTGCCACGATATCAGGCCATTCTGCATAGACACTTTCTCGTGTAAATTTTCCTTCTTCTATCAATTGAATCACTTCTGGGATCCTGGGGCTGACGTATTTCCACCGATCAAGGACAACCTTATCAGCTTTGGTAATGACATCATTGTTAACTTCTCTATAAGAACCCAAACGTGCTACAAAGGCTCCTGGCTTCAGCCAATCGTGAAATACAAGCTCCATGCTCCCTGTGGTGACGGTAAAAACAATGTCAGATTTTCTAACAGCCTCTTCCCGATCATCCAAGGATACGGCTTCAACAGAAAAGCCCAACTCTTCTTGAAGTTCTGCAGCACATTTTTCCGCTACCTCGGGTGCGATGTCCACAAAATAAGCTTGCTTGAGTTTGAAGCGTTCAGCCACTGCTTGTAGGTGTAGACGCCCCAGAGTTCCAGCCCCGAATATCGTTACTGTATCAGATTCTGGGCGTGCCAAGTAAGCGGTTGTAACGGCAGTTGATGAGGCCGTTTTCAAGCCGGTTACCCAGTCAGCTCCCATGAAGCAAGCCGGAAGTCCGGTTTCATAGTCTAATAGAATTACTTGTGAGCAAGTAGTTGGTCGGTTGTATTTCTCCGGATTGCCAGGGAAATAGCTGAAAGACTTCACAAAAGCATACTCTTCCCCAGCAATATAGCCGGAAAAAGGCTTAATGAAGCCATCGTCATTGACATCCATATAGAACTTATCGCCCTCTACATTCCCTGCGCCATCTGCTTTGATACCCTTTTCAGCCAAATCAACAGCTTCAGCTACAGTCAATGTTTGTTTGACATCTTCTTCAGTCAGGTAAAGAATTTCTTTTGGGATAGGCATTTTGAATCTCCTAGATTTATATTTATTTTTGGATATTTCTTGTCTTGCAAAAGTGGTTGCTTACTAGCTAGGTGCAAATACTAAATTTGACCTGGTGTAAAAAGAATTTTTCACCTCCAAAATATTCCTGTGCGCTTTTCCGAACTTGGCATTTTTCATGTTATTTACATTTTCACAAAATATGGATGAAAATATTTTCTTTACTTATCATCCATATTTCCTGCCCAACCGTAATTTTCTTTGGCAATCCGCAAGTACATAAATGTTTCAGCTTCTTTTACGCCATCAACGGCGTGGAGCTTCTTAGTAAGAAAATTCAACAAATGTGCTTTATCTCTGCAAACGACTTCAACGTGCAAGTCATAACTACCTGTTAGCAATACCAGATAAATGACTTCATCAAATAATGCAATTTCTTCCGCAATTTCTTCCAAGCGATTTACATCTGCCTTGACACCGATCTGTGCCATTGTGGCGAATCCCATAAGTAAAGGGTTTGTTATTGCTACAATTTGGAGGACACCCTCCTGGATAAGGCGCTGATATCGTTGACGGATCATGCCAGTAGAAACCCCCAATTGTTTAGCTATCTGGGCAAACGCGGTTCGACCATCCTTATTCAGGATCTTAATGATTTGAAGATCAATATCATCAACTTTTGCTTGCTCATTTAATTCAACATGCTGCATAGCAACTCTCTCTGCACATTTATTATTATTTGGCAATATATCACAAGCAGGACTAAATATCAATGGTTTTATGACAAAACGGAACATTTATCCGCACTATTATGACAAAATGTCATGATGTTGTGAGTTATGATGCAAAATCAACACGTCCTCGTGGTATACTGCTTTCCAGCGCAGATTGAGAATGTTATATCTTTATAGGCGTGTAAACGAAATATCTAACCATCAGTGGAGTACCCATGACTAAAAAACAATCTTCTACAAGCTCTTCAAGCAACCTCCCCTCTCAAGCGCAGGTAGTAATCATAGGAGGAGGTGTAATCGGCTGTAGCGTCGCCTACCATCTCACGAAACTTGGATGGAAAGATGTAGTGCTCCTGGAGCGCAAAGAGCTCACATCAGGCACTACCTGGCATGCAGCCGGATTGATCGTGACACCAAGCGGAGATGAGCTAGGAGTCGAAATATCAACTTACACTCGTGAGTTGATTAAATCTCTGGAAGCTGAAACCGGACAGCCAACAGGATTCAAGGATATCGGTTATCTGCAATTAGCCTGCACGCAGGAATGGTTAGAAGAAAGACGGCGCATGGCTGTTGCTGCTCGCAGGCTAGGAATCAATTATCAGGAAATCTCACCCGCTGAAGTTAAAGAGATGTGGCCACTAGCTGATACGAGTGACGTTATTGCTGGGTTTTTTACACCAGAAGATGGGCGTGCTAACCCGGTCGACTTTACGATGGCCCTGGCCAAGGGCGCTCGAATGGGCGGCGTAAAGATTTTCGAAGATACTGAAGTTATCGGAATAAATAAAAAGAACGGTCGTGTTACCGGAGTGGTAACAGATAAAGGGGAGATAGAGGCGGAGTTCGTCGTCAATTGTGCTGGTTTATGGGGCCGAGAATTGGGCAAGCTTGCGGGAGTAAACGTTCCCCTTCAAGCAGCAGAACATTATTATTTGCTGACACAACCCATCGAGGGTGTGCATCCAGATTTGCCCATCATCGAGGATTTTGGTCGTTATTCTTATTTCAGGGAAGAAGTGGGTGGATTACTAGTTGGCTTTTTTGAACCGGTTGCTGCACCCTGGGGCATGGATGGCATCCCTAAAGATTTTGCATTTGGCGAGATCAACCCTGACTGGGACCGCATGATGCCCTATATCGAAATTGCCACAGAGCGTGTTCCTGTGCTCAAAGATGCCGGTATTCACAAGTTTTTCTGTGGCCCGGAAAGCTTTACACCAGATGGCGGCCCCTTATTAGGCGAAGCGCCAGAACTGAAGAATTTTTACGTTGCAGCGGGATTAAATTCCTTAGGCATTTTGCAAGGCGGTGGCATTGGGAAAATTATGGCTCAATGGATCGTAGACGGGTATTGTCCGGTTGAAGTCCATCATATTGATATCGCCAGATGTTTCCCATTCCAGGGAACTCAAAAATACCTGACCGATAGAACAGTAGAAACACTTGGCTTGCAATACAAACTTATCTACCCCAACACTGCTAATGAAAGCGCCCGAAATGTCAGGAAAACGGCCATTCATGATCAATTAGCGAAAGCAGGTGCGTTTTTTGTCGAAGGCATGGGCTGGGAGATTCCCGATTGGTATGCTCCCCCCGGAGTCGAAGCCAAGGTTGAAAAATACACCTGGGGTCGACAAAATTGGTTTGAATACCTGGCGGAAGAACATAAAGCCTGCCGCGAAAATGTGATCATCATGGATGTTACTTCGATGTCAAATTTCCTGGTTCAGGGAAGGGATGCAGAAAAGGTATTGAATCAAATCTGCGCCAATGATGTCGCGGTACCGGTAGGGAAAGTTGTCTACACCCAATGGTTGAATGAGCGCGGCGGGATGGAGGCGGACTTAACCGTCACTCGACTGGCAGAGGATAAATATTTCATTGTCAGCGCAGGCGATTTCTATACCCATGACCTTTTGTGGTTGAAAAAGAACATCCCTTACGATGCTCATGCTTTTGTCACTGATGTGACTTCAGGGTATACACTTTTGAACATCCAGGGGCCCAAATCTCGAGATCTTATGAGGCAGATTACAACAGCAGATGTATCCAAAGAAGCCTTTCCATACATGAGCGCTCAAAATATCGATATCAATTATGCTATGGTTCAAGTTATGCGGGTCACCTATGAAGGTGAACTAGGGTTCGAGCTTTACGTTCCAGCTGAATTTTCAGCCCATGTTTACGAATCGGTGGTAGAAGCTGGTCAGGACCTGGGGCTGAGGCACGCTGGATTCCAAGCGTTGAATTCCTTAAGAATTGAGAAAGCCTATCGTGAATACGGTCATGACATGGACAATAACGATACGCCCCTGGAAGCAGGACTTGGATTTGCCGTAAAATTCGATAAACCGGGGGGCTTCATTGGCAGAGATGCGCTCTTGCGTCACAAAGAAAGCGGCCCACTCAAATATCGCATGGTGCAGTTCCTGCTGAAGGATCCGGAGCCGCTTCTGTACGGGAACGAAATCATTTATCGGGATGGAGAGATTGTGGGATATCTTCAAACCGGTACATATGGCTTTACGCTTGGTGGCTCAATGGGTATGGGATTTGTCGAAAACGAAGAAGGGGCCACGCCAGATTTCATCAACAGCGGTAGCTACGAAATTGATATTGCCAGTGAACGCTATCCCGCCAAGGCTTCCTTACGCCCCATGTATGACCCAAAGAACGAGAGAGTGCGAAGCTAAAGAGACTACTATCTTATGCCTAATATAAAACCAATTCGACCCAAGATCAAATTGGATGTGCTAAGCACCGATGAACTCGAGGCAATACAATCAGCTACACTGGAACTCTTGGAAACTGTGGGAATTCGTTTCCCATCAGAGCGAGCATTACGAATATTCGCGGAACATGGAGCTCATGTAGATAAGGGTAGCCAAATTGTACGGCTACCACCTGATCTTGTTAAAAAGGCCCTCAGTCATGCACCACGATCCTATGAGCTAACAGGTCGAGCAGACGGTACCAAGTTGCTGCTTGATGGAACACAGAGTTATTTCGGTACAGATGGCGTTGGGGTAGAGACTCTTGATTTCGTAACGGGAGCAGCCCGCTCATCCAAAAAAGAAGACGTCGAGAAAATGGCGAGAGTTGCAGATGCACTCTCGTCCATTTCTTTTTATTGGCCAATGGTCAGCGCGCAAGACTATGGTCACACTGCCCCATTACATGAAATTGAAGCTAGCTTCAGAAACACGTCCAAGCATGTCCAGACCGTAACATCTGTCGATGAGACTTTGGCTAACTATGCAATTCGTATGGCTGAAATTGTTGCTGGGAATCAGGAAAGGATGCGAGCAGCACCGCCACTTTCCGCCTTGATCTGTACGATCACGCCTTTGAGCCAAGATAAAGAAGCGATTGAAGCAGCAATGGCCTATGCAAAAGCCGGGATTCCTGTTGGCTTCATGGCGATGCCGACACTTGGCTCAACAGCTCCCGCGACAACTGGTGGCGCACTGGTTGTTGGGAATGCCGAATTGGTCAGCGCGATCGTCCTGATGCAGCTGGTCGCACCCGGCGCACCGGTTTTTTACTCTCTGTGTGCTTCCGTTATGGACCCACAAACAGCCGGATACATCGTCGGAATACCAGAGAAATATTTATGCAATACAGCCGGAATTCAGTTAGCCCATAATTGGGGTGTGCCCGCACTGGCAGGAGCATTCGCAATGGACAGTCCTGAACCAAATACCTGGAAACTTGGGCGAGACAGCGTGTACACATCACTTATGGCGGCTGTGGCTGGTGCCGATCTTGCCGAAGGCTTAGGGATGGTCAAGTCTTCAACCTTATTAGTGCCCGAACAGATCATCTTCGACGATGAGATATATCATACACACAGAACTTTAGTAGAGGGAGTTGATACCAGCGTTGACAGGCTGGCAATGGATGCGATCAAAAATGTTGGCCCTGGCGGGCATTTTTTGGGGCAAAAACATACACGGAAACATCTCAGAGAAATCTGGGTACCTGAATTATCTTATCCACGTTTTTCAAAGGGAGAAGCACCATCACCAGAAATTCGCCAGCGCGCAAGAGATAAATTCGACCAGATTCTGGCAGAGCACCAACCTCAGCCCCTTAAAGAGGATGTTCAACGCGAATTGCAAATTATTCTCGATTCAGCAACAAAGGAGATAGAAGGGTAGGGACCATGAAATATTTTTCTCGTTTCCATAATCGGGGCCAGAATCTCAGGCCACCCGATCTCTATGAATACTTCGTTGACAACTTCTGGTTCAAGACAATTGATCTGGAAAACCAGAAAATCAATGAGCCCCTGCGAGGCAGCCACAAAGCAGATGTGGTTATCGTAGGAGGAGGCTTCACGGGCCTTTCTGCTGCGTATCATATCCGTCAGAAATTTCCCGATAAAAAAGTCGTCATATTGGAGGGAGCGACTTGTGGATATGGTGCCAGTGGCCGAAATGGCGGCTTCAGCGTTGCCACCAGTCTTTTGGATTGGGGACAAAAAGATCCTGAGATTCGTCAACGGAGCATAGAAGTTTCTTATTATGGCTATGACTTCATCAAGAGAATGATCTCAGAACATGGCTTAGATTGTGACTTCAGTGAAACCGGAATGCTCGAAGTTGCGTTGAACGGCAAACAGACTGATAAACAGGTTAAGGAATTAAAAGAATATCAAGATGAGCTGAAGTCGTTCGGATTTGAGTCAACTTTCCTTCAAGGAGAAGGACTGGAGCAAGAGATCAAATCCCCTATCTTTGTCGCTGGATTGAAAGAACCGGTCGGTGCTACCCTGAATCCTGCGAAACTTGCCATTGGTATGAAACGCATCGTCGAGAATCTCGGTGTAGAGATCAAGGAACGAACTGTTGTTGCTCGCATTACCCCTAGAAAAATCAACCACATTGATACTGAGCTAGGCGACATTCGCGCGCCCATCCTTATCCTTGCTGTAAATGCCTATGCGCATAAACTGGGATTTTTCAAGGATCGGGTTTTTCCTGTCAATGTTTTTCAGATCGTCACTGAACCGCTTAGTAAAACGCAATGGGAATCCATTGGCTGGGGTAACCGACAAGGTCTATCCGATATGCGAACAATGTATAGCTATAGCAATCACACTGTCGATGGGCGCATACTAATGGGCGGTTCGGACTTCACGTATTACAATAACGATGCGATAAGCTCTGGCAATGATAAATTCGTCACTCAACGAGTGAAGGAAAACTTGTTTTCGTTCTTCCCGCAATTAGAGGGGTTGCGCATTGAACATACCTGGGGAGGCACAAATGCCTTTACAATCGGAAAAGTTCCCACTGTGGGTGTGATAGGAGATTACAAGAACATCTATTACGGTTTTGGCATCAGCGAAGGAGTTCCCACTACCCAAACATTTGGTCGGATCATTGCTGATCTTATGGCAGGCGAATCAAACAAGTTTACGAATCATTTTATCGTCAATCGCAGGCTGCCCTATGTCGGGCCAAAATATCTACGAGGCTTCTTTGGCAGAAGTGTCAAGTGGATGATAAAAAATCTTGGAATTTCACCAATCCATTGAAAATAATGATACGAAATAAAATTGATATCGGAGGGAACCAATGAAATATTTTTCACATTTTCACAACCGGGGCCAGAACCTCAGGCCGCCTGATCTGTATGAATATTATGTAGACAACTACTGGTTCAAAACGGTGGATTTGGAAAACCAGAAAATTAATGAGCCTCTGCGTGGCAGTCATAAAGCGGATGTGGTCATCGTCGGAGGCGGTTATACAGGTCTTTCTTCCGCCTATCACATAAAACAGAAATTTCCGGAAAAGCAAGTTGTTCTGCTGGAAGGAGCTTGTTGTGGCTATGGCGCCAGTGGTCGTAACGGTGGCTTTTGCATAGCCACAGACCTTATCAGCAAAGCAGGTGATATAACCCCTGAAACGCTTCAGGATAATCTGGAAGTTTCATTTTACGGAATGAATTTCATTAAAAGGATGATCTCGGAGTACGGCGTAGAGTGTGATTTTGAAGAAAATGGGATGCTTGAAGTCGCATTTACCGAAAAACATATTCAAGGTTTAGAAGAATTTAAAGATGAACTCAAATCTTTTGGTCTTGATTCGACTCTCCTCCTGGGAGAAGAACTTGAGTCCGAAATCAAATCCCCCAGATTTATTGCCGGGTTGAAAAACCCACATGGAGCGACACTTAATCCGGCAAAGCTTGCTCGCGAGATGAAGAGAGTGATTGAAGAAGTCGGTGTTGAAGTTCGAGAGCGAACTGTTGTAACCCGTATTACGCCCGGCAGAATAAATCATGTTGATACCGAGTTAGGCGATATTAGTGCCCCCATAATGGTCATGGCATTGAATGGGTATTCCCACAAACTTGGGTTCTTTAAAAACCGTGTCTTTCCGATTAATGTTTTCCAGATCGCTACAGAGCCTCTTAGTGAAACACAAAAAGATGCTATCGGGTGGCAGAATAGGCAGGGGTTATCCGATATGCGTACGATGTTTAGTTACCTGATCCAAACAAAAGATGATCGTATTGTTATGGGAGGATCAGATTTTGCCTATTATGATTTTGATGCGTTATGCTCAGGCAATGATAAAAAATATTCACAGAGTGTAATAAACGATCTCTTTACAACATTTCCACAACTCGAAGGTTTGGGTATAGACCATACCTGGGGAGGCACATCGACATATACCCTGAGCGAGAGTCCATCTGTTGGGGTACTTGGAGATTATCAAAATATCTACTATGGTGTCGGTTTGAGCGAAGGTGTGCCAACAACGCAAACATTTGGCCGGATCATCGCAGATCTGATGGCAGGCGAATCGAACGCGTTTACCAACCATAATGTGGTAAACCATCCTGTTTCATATGCTGGCCCAACTAGCCTTCGTGGAATATTTGGCAGAGCCGCCAAGTGGTTGTGGACGAGAGCCGGGTAAATTATTATGACATCACCTGAAAAATCTGCGAACAAACATCATCCTGTAAACACTGCAATCTGCCCGCTATGTGGTGAACCCAACCAGTGTGCTGTAGCTGCAGACCCTAACGCAAAAAATTGTTGGTGCGAATCAGTGATTTTTCCCGAAGAGCTGCTCGCCAAGGTACCCGAGAAAGCCGTTCGAAAAACGTGTGTCTGCCAAAATTGCCTGAGGGATTTTCAAGAATCTAATAACGCAGCCAAATAATCCCCCATTATTTTCCACCTGGAAAGGAGAATATCATGCGGCAAGGAAAAGAAGAGTTCAAGCGAAAAAGCAACAAAACAGGAAACGATTTTATAAGCGCTGAAGAAAAAAAGCGCCTGGGCCTTGACCGTCCAATATCGAGGAGAGACTTTGGCAGGCTCCTGATGGTCGGGGCTGCTTCTCTTATGGTTCCCGGATGCTCGGCTTTGACTTCTGATCCAAAATCGTCACCAGGTCTGACACCACCATCTGGAAATTTGTATTCAGGGGGGAATACGGAAGACGCTCGTTACTATTGCCACCAGGTCCGCGATGGGAAGAATTTTAGTCGGGGGGGCGAATACACTGGCGAAATATATGACCTGGTTGTGGTCGGTGCCGGGCTGGGGGGGCTTACATCGGCATACTTTTACCACCAGGAACGACCGGAAGCGAAAATTCTGCTGCTTGACAATCACACCGATTTTGGCGGCGTCGCCCAACGCAATGAATTAACCGTCAAAGGTCAGAGTATCATAGTCACCCAGGGTTGTGATTATCAATGGAAAATTGATTCAGAATACAGGGCTGTAAAAAAACTCTGGAAAGATCTTGGCATTGACCTTTCCTCATTAGAATTTGCTCCTGAAGCCTATCAAGACCACATGTTCATCAATGGCCAATGGTTTATGGATTTCTGGGAGACAGGCTATAAGAGCGCTGCTTCACCCTGGTCAAAAAAGGCTCAGACTGATTACGATGCTTTATTTGAATTCCTCGAGACATTTAAGTGGACGCCCTGGCCAAGAGTAAAGGCAGCATTGGCTGAGTGGGACAAAATCAGTTTCAAGGAATGGATGGAGGACGTAAACGGCTGGGATCCGCAAGTGACCCATCTAATGGACATGTGGGTCAGGTCAGATTTTAATTATAAATGGCCAGGTGGTATGTCCGGGTTTGCACGTCATCTTGTTAACGCCCTCATCCCTGAAGCGCTAAACGGACAGGATATTATCACCGGTGAAGTTGATTACAATGCCCTTGACCGCTCAGAAAACAATATCAGAATTCGGCTGGAATCTACTGTTGTGGATGTAAACCATGAAGGGTCCCCTGAAAAAGCAAAAAATGTTCTGGTTAATTACATCAATGGGGGTAACCTTTATAAACTGAGGGCAAAGTCGGTCATCATGGCCGGCGGCGGGTATATGACCAAGCACATCGTGACAGATCTACCTCAGGAACAGAAAGAGGCTTACGACAAATTTCACTATTCTGTTTATGCGGTGGCCAACGTCTGGATAAATAACTCAAGAGCACTGGACAAGCTGAACTTTGGCTATTCTGGTGGAATATGGAATCCAAGGATCGCCAATTACCTTACCATCGCAGATGGCATAACGGAAGCAGGCAATGATCCCGATCGTGATCCGGAAAGGCCCAATTGTATTACCCTATGGTGCCCGCAACTCCCCGATCCTGACTACGATGGAGATTATATAGAGCAGTCCAGTAGAGCCAGGGCTGAAATGAACAGTAAATCTTTTGAGGAATATGAGATCTTGCTTCGCCAGGAGTTGCTTGACGTTTTTGGTGAGGCCGGTTTTGATCCCGCAGAGGATATCGAGGGAATTGCCATAAATCGTTGGGGACATGCCGAGGTGATATGCTACCCGGGATTTGCCTTTGGCAGCGGCAGCTCCGACGAGCCCATTCCTGGTGTGCCCACTTATGACGCCAGTCAACGCTTCGGCAGAATCGCTTTTGCTCACACCGATCTAAACGGGATTTCCGATAATCAGGGAACTACCAGAATTTCGCGGCGGGCTGTGGATGATTTGTTAGATTAGAATAAATTACTTATGATAAACTGGACTTTGCCCGTTTAGGTTGAATAACAGGCTGAATCGACAAGGGAAA
>CAZCPP010000015.1:0-23220 GCA_964500655.1 uncultured Anaerolineaceae bacterium
TTGAGAAGTGCTTATGATGAACTCCAACTGCTCAAAGCCGCGTAACATCAGTTAACTCAATACCTTGAACTTATCTCCCTTATCTCAAAAACCCTTGGTATCCATTATTACACCGTCTTACAACCAAGCTACCTACCTTGAACAGACTCTGAAATCAGTGCTTGAACAGGATTACCCGTACCTAGAATATTTTATCGTAGATGGTGATTCAACTGACGGCAGCGTGGATATTATCTGCAAATACGTTGAAAAACTAGCTTGGTGGGTCAGCGAAATGGACAGTGGGCAGGCTGAAGCAATAAACAAAGGACTTTTCCGTGCTACTGGCGAAATCATTGCTTGGCTCAACTCAGACGACAAATACCTGCCAGGTGCGATTTTAGGGGCAGTAAAAGCTTTTCAAGAAAATCCTGATATTGTGCTAGTTTATGGGAATATGCTGGCTGTGGACAAACATGGAAAAACCATCAATGTACAAAAATTCAAACAGTTGACATTGAAAGATTTGCTTTGTTTCCAGATAATAGGGCAGCCTGCTGTCTTCATACGCCGGGAGGCACTGGAAAAGGTAGGACACCTTGATCCCACCTACCATTTTTTATTAGATCACCATCTTTGGTTGCGCATAGCCTTGCAGGGACGCATTCTGCACGTGGACGAAACTTGGGCTGCGGCGCGTTATCATCCCAAAGCAAAGAACATTGCTAACCCTATTGAATTCAGCCGTGAAGCCTTCCGCATTTTGGATTGGGTAAAGACTCAACCCGGTTTGGCGGAAGCAATTACGGATGTGGAAAGACGCGTGCGTGCGTCCGCATTTCGTGTGGATGCGCGCTACCAACTGGATGGCGGTCAAGCTTGGCAGTCGCTTGTGTCCTGGTTTCGAGCCCTACTTATTCATCCACCGACAGCACTTGCACGTTTGAATATCATTGTTTCTGCGCTTTTACAGCTCATTGGATTTGGCCAATTACGCGAAAAATATTTACAACGACGTCAAGCCAGGCTTAAGTAACGCTAATCATCAAGGTAATTAGTTTACGATACAATTCTTGTCCGATGGAACAGAAATCATTTTTCGCCTCATCGCCTGCAATGTTTGTGCTGACCCTTTTGATTCTGTTTGGTGTTGCCCTGTCAATTCGTGTTTATGACATCACTGATTTGCCACTGGATTTCCATCCAACACGACAATTGTTTTCAGCAGTCAAAGCGCGTGGGATGTATTATGAAACGCTACCGGGGATCCCCGATTGGCAGCGCGAATTCGCTATTAAGCAGTGGAAAACGAAAGTGACCATCGAGCCAGAGATTTTAGAACTGATGGCGGCTTTTGTATACAGGTACACTGGAGAGCAATTGTGGATTCCACGTTTGTTTTCGGTTGCGTTTTGGTTGATTGGCGGGATATTCATTTATTTACTGGCGCGTGATATAACCACTATCGATGGAGGAGTTTTAGCGTTAGCTTTTTATTTGTTTGTCCCCTACGGTATTTTCGCTAGTCGTAGTTTTCAGCCAGATCCGCTAATGGTGATGTTCATAGTGGCCTTTTGGTGGTTACTTTATCGATGGACAACCAGATCCACTTGGAAGTGGGCCATCCTGGCAGGCATAGTTGGTGGGCTAGCGATTTTTGTCAAGTTTGTAGCCGCATTCTTTGTGGTTGGCGGGTCAATCGGGGTCCTGTTTGGGCGTTACAAATGGCGTGACTTGATTCACAATCCACAGGTGTGGGTAATGGGTGTAATTGGCGTACTGCCTGGTGTAGCTTGGATTGTGTATGGTAAATTCGTTTTGGGCTTGTTTGGCGGAGATTTGAGCGGACGTTTTATCCCTACGCTATTAGGCAATCCTGTATATTATCTGCAATGGCAATCTATGAGTGCGGCTGTTGCGAGCAACATAGGAGTTATGTTGGGTCTACTTGGAGTGTTCATCGTTCGAAAACGCGATGTTCGGGGGTTCTACATTGGGATCTGGGGGGCTTATTTTGTCTTTGGACTTTATTTCAATTATCACATATCAACCCATGATTATTACAGTTTGCCACTTATAGCAATTGTAGCTGTTTCGTTGGCTCCACTTGGGAAGTGGTTCTTCGCTCGTTTTGGGGACACAGGTTCAAGCTGGACAAGGGGTGCAGTGTTTGTTATCTTGTTATATGGGGTCTTTTCCACGGTATGGAATGTTCGCAATGAGATGAAAGCCATTGATTATCGTCCACAAGAAATGTATTGGACTGAAATCCACGATGCCTTAGGTTCGGATGCATCGGTCGTTGCATTGACAGAAGACTATGGCAATCGCCTGGTTTACTGGGGTTGGCATAAAGCGGCTCTCTGGCCAACTTCAGGAGATCTGTATCAAGCGCAGGCGCGGGGAAATCGACGTGATATCGACAAATTATTTACGGAGTTGGCTGCGAAAAAGGCTCTTTTTCTGGTAACTGATCTAGATGATTTATCAAAGCAAGTAGATTTGCAAACAAAGCTAGCAGGGTATCCGATGATTGTTAAAGGCGATGGTTATTTAATTTATGATCTACAGCATCCACTGGAGGTGCAGCCGTGAGTGTGCAAGCACCCATTCTCGTGACTGGCGCGCATCGTTCGGGGACAACCTGGGTAGGTAGAATGATAGCTGCCAGCCCGCAGGTAGCTTACATCAGCGAGCCACTTAACATCTGGCATCGCCCCGGTGTGTTTCGCGCACCCACGTTGAAATGGTACACTTTCATCGGTCAAGAAAACGAAACGCTCTTCTTACCTGCTTTCCGTGAGATGCTAGCATTCCGCTACGGACTATGGCACGAGATACGTTCATTGCGCTCTGGAAAAGATCTATTACGAATGGGACGCGATTTTTCAAACTTTCTTCGTGGGCGTCTTCTGCGCCAGTGCCCGCTAATCAAGGATCCGTTCGCGGTCTTTTCTACACCTTGGTTTTCCGAACGATTGGGTTGTCGCGTGGTAATTACAGTTCGGCACCCAGCAGGTTTTTCCAGCAGTCTCAAACGTTTGAACTGGTCGTTTGATTTTCGTAATTTACTTTCCCAGCCTAATTTGATGGAAACATATCTGGATGTGGATCGCGTTGCGATGGAATCGATTTCGGAAGATGACATCATTGGGCAAGCAGCACTGCTCTGGCGTATGATCTACCGCGTCGTAGCCCGGATGAAACAACTGCATCCGTCATTTATCATTATCCGTCACGAAGACCTATCCCGTGATCCAGTTGCTTGTTACCGGGATTTGTACCATGCCCTCGGCTTGGATTTTACGTTGAAGGTCGAGCAGGCAATCTTGAATGCCAGCAGTTCTGGAAATCCTGTGGAATTATCGAAAGAAAGAGTTCATGCAGTAAAGCTAAATAGCCGTGCAAATTTGAATAGTTGGAAAAGGCGCCTGAACTCAGAAGATATCACTCGCATTCGCAAGATGACTGGCAAAGTTGCGAATTTATTCTATTCTGAAGAGGAATGGTAATCATATGGTTGAAAAATCTCAACCTTCATTTTTTGGCAAGCTTTGGAATGCAAACTTAATAATTATCCTTCTACTGTTGTTGGGCCTTGGTATCCGTATGCTGGATTTGACTGATTTACCGCTTGAGTTCAACCCCACCCGGCAGTTATTCTCAGCGGTTAAAGCACGCGGCATGTACTATCAGTATGCCAGCGACATTCCTGAATGGCAACGCGAGATGGCTATCGAGCAATGGAGAGCTAAAGCAGATGTGGAACCCCCTGTAATTGAAACAATTGTCGCTGGCATGTATATGATCTTTGGTGAGCATATATGGTTTGGGCGCGTTGTCGCTTCCCTGTTTTGGTTACTTGGCGGGTTAGCTTTAATTGGTTTAACCCGTCGTGTCGCTTCGGTAGATGGTGCCATTGTTGCTTTGGCTTATTACTTGTTCCTTGAATTTGGAGTGATTGCCAGTCGTTCGTTCCAACCTGATCCTTTAATGGTTGGACTGATATTACTCGGGTTATGGTCTTTTGTGCGCTGGGACGAGGAAAGAACTTGGAAATGGACGGTATTTGCTGGCTTATTAAGCGGATTGGCGATTTTTGTTAAGAACGTTGCAGTTTTCCCTTTGTTAATTTCGTTTGCCCTCGTAATTCTTTCAACTCGTGGATTGAAAAAAGCTATCAAAGATCCGCAGGTTTGGGCGTTGGCGATCATCACTGCTCTGCCAACAGCTATTTACATGATTGATGGTCTATTTATTTCCAAAGATCTGGACCCAGCTTTAGGATTACGTTTCTTTCCCCAGCTTTGGAGCGATCCGGCATATTACGTCCGCTGGAAGAACATTATTGGAAATACACTTGGTTTCGGTGCATTTTTATTAGCATTATTTGGAATTATCCTGGCAAAACAAGGTAGAGATCGATCTTTGTTGCTGGGGACATTATTAGGCTATCTTGTCTACGGATTCATTTTTGCTTATCATATCAGCACACATAATTATTACCAGTTGCCATTGATTGTTTTTATTTCCCTATCAATATCAGTAGTTGGGAAGACCATTTTTCAAAAGATGACCGAAATCAATAAACAATCCATTTGGCCCCGATTTGCTGTTGTAGGCATAATCCTGTTTGGAATTGGCTCAGAGATGTGGAATGTGCGCGTCAAGCTAATTAAAGATGATTTTCGAGCAGAACCACAATTTTGGGCGGAGTTAGGCGACAAGCTTGGGCATACCACACCGGTACTTGGGCTAACCCAAGATTACGGCAACCGTTTGGCATACTGGGGCTGGCAAGAGCTTGACGAGTGGCCAACCACCGGTGACCAAAATCTACGCGAGTTAGCTGGAGTAGCCAAAACATTTGATGAAATATTTACCGAGTGGATAGCTGGAAAAAAATACTTTGTTATCACACATTTCAAGCAATTTGACAATCAACCAGAATTGCAAGAAAAACTATACAGTACTTATCCTGTGATTGAAGAAACTTCGGAATTTATTATTTTCGATTTGCAACACCCATTGGAATAAATTAGTCCATGCCAGGTCACGATTTCCCATTGGTCTCTATCGTCACTCCATCTTTCAATCAGGCCACTTTCTTGGAAGAAACCATTCATTCGGTACTGGAGCAGGATTACCCACGCATAGAATACATTATCGTAGATGGTGGCTCTTCGGATGGAAGTGTGAGTATTATCAAACAGCATGCTGACAAAATCGCCTGGTGGGTCTCTGAAATCGATAAAGGCCAGACTGATGCCATCAACAAAGGCTTCGGACGTGCGAAGGGGGAAATTCTGGCTTGGCTCAATTCTGATGACTCCTACGAACCTGGGGCAATTTCCGCAGCCGTAGAATACTTACAGAAAAACCCGGATGTTGGCATGGTCTATGCCGATTGCAATTTCCTTGACGAAGGAAGTCGCAAGATTGGGAAATTCCCTGCCGCTCAAACTGATTACAAACGTTTGCGCCAGGGATATGTCCATATCCCGCAGCAGACCATGTTCTTCCGTGCTGGGTTGTGGTATGCAGTTGGCCCGCTTGACCCATCATTTTACTTCGCAATGGATTATGATCTGTGGGTGAGAATTGCATCTCGTACTGAGATCAGATATATACCGGGGCAGACATGGGCGAATTTCCGCATACACACTTCCGGGAAGACGATTGCTGCTGATGACCGTTGTTGGCCTGAGATGCTGCGTGTGCATTACCGTGATGGTGGCAGAAAGTTCTCTGTCATTGTGGCAAAGTATTACATTCGCAAGTTAGTCGCGCCGTTATGGGGCTGGCGACGCAAAAAGCAGATGAATCTATAATATGAACTGGATATTCTCTCCCCCTTCTCTCGATGATCTCATTCGCTTGCTAAAGGCCTGGCGTTTCTGGGTATTGGGCACACTGACAGGAGCACTTTTAGGAACAGCGTTTTTTTATCTAGTACCCCCACCATATCGAGCACGAGCAACCGTCAATGTGGATTTCAATCTGGAAGAAGCATGGCCTGAAGAGATCGACCGCCGCCAGTTCTATTACCTTGAACGTGAAACGCGTAAACTAGAAGAGATTGCCTGGTCTGATACTGTGATTCAAACCATCGCAGATGCACACGAGGTGGAAGTTTGTACACTACGAAGTGAAGTGCTCTCGCTTAGCCAACCTGCCGAAGCAGGTTGGCATTTCTACGCCGATGATTCTGACCCTGCACTTGCCGAAGCGCTTGCATCAACTTGGGCATTCGCCTTCACTGAGCAGGCGCAAGGAAAGATGGCAGAACAGATTGGCTTGAATTCTTTAGTCCGTATTGATGCAATGCAATTGGAAGATTTACCAGTATATGAAAGTGTTTCGCAGAGCACATACTTGTTATCTGGTATGGTGGGATTCTTGGCATTGAGCGTTTTGTTGATTCTATTAGTCAAACCTAAAAACTTTACGAAATGAAAAGTTCGCAATTTTCACCGGAAAGTATCGACCGATTGATGCGTTTTCTATGGGCGGCAGTTCTGTTAGCATTGCCCGTCACCAGCTTCCGTTATTTCTCAGGATTGAGCAGCGCAACTTATGTGCGTCCACTAGCTTTTTATCCATTGGTGTTGTTATTGTTCTTGTTATTGATTCAATTGCTTCAAAAAAAAATCCCTTCTCCCTGGCCAGGGAGTTTAACCGTGCTCGGGGTGTTCGTGATTGTTCTTTTGGCAACAACTATGTTTGGGGCACTGAACGCACCACTAGAACTGCGCGGACAAACCTATTGGGGACGTGCTGTCCGTGCCTGGGCGACTGTGATCATTGGCCTGTCTTTTTTCTTGGCTGCAGTCTGGATGAATCGCAATACAAATGATCTAACATTTTCTGTGCGTTGGCTGTTAGCTGGGTTTGTGCTGGACATGGCCTGGAGTGGAGTGCAGGCATTGGCAATCTACACGCCGTTGTTAAAAAAGGTTATTGTCACACATTGGCAATTGGCTTTTTCAATGCGTGAACTGGTTAAGACCAACCGAATTTCAGGCTTAGCCTACGAACCAGCCTGGTTGGCTGGTCAGATCGCGACGGTTTACTTGCCTTGGCTGTTTGCCGCGGTTTTAACTAGAACGTATTTAACACGTTTCAAATGGTTCGAAGCACTTCTTCTTGGGTTGAGCGGCTTGCTTATCCTAATGACTTATTCCCGCGGAGGATTAGCCACTGCCCTCGGTGCGGCGGCACTGACCTTCATGCTGGTTGGGGGTAAAACGATGAGTGCTGGCTGGCACTGGTTTAAATTTGGATTAAAGAGGTTTGAACGATCACCACAAAACTGGTTGCTCTCAATGAGCCTACGTTTTGGCATAATTCTCCTAATTGTGTTAATATTTGTGGGAGCTTTCTTGTTTTTGGGACAAAAAGGGTACTTTGCTCGCTTGTGGAACACGAAAGCTGAAAGCCTGTCAGAATTCATCATCGAGAATTCCGCTGGTGCCCGTGCTGCCTATACTTGGGCAGGGCTGGGTGTCTATGGTGAACACCCCTGGATGGGTGTTGGCCTGGGAGCCAGTGGTTTTTCCATGTATGATAATCTTCCCGATTGGGCGCTAACCACCGTGCCGGAAATTGCCCGACAATTGAGCCCTGGAAATCGTTTGTACCCTAATCCTAAGAACATGTATGTGCGCATCCTGGCAGAAAGTGGATTGTTAGGTTTCTCCCTTTTTCTGGCCTTTCAATTTGGCTTACTGGGTGATGCACTTTCCTTTTTTCGCACGTCGGGATCACTGCGATTCCTGGGTGTCGCTGGTTTGTGCTCATGGTTTGCAATTACACTCTATAACTTTACGCAAGACTCATTTGCAACACCGAATCTTTGGGTAAACTTGGGTATCCTGGTTGGTATGACAAGAGCATATTCTGATAACGTATTGGAGAAACAAACATGATTGTTCTTTCCGTTGGGATGCCGCGTGCTGGTTCGGGTTGGCATTACAATCTGATTCACGATTTGATGGAAACCACGGGTTGTATTGATGCGCGCGAGATTCGTGAGAAATATCGCTTGCAAAGCATCCTAACAGAAGTCAACTGCAACATTGGAGTGTTATCTCTGCGGCGGTTGGCAAAGGTGTCAGTCCCAGCGCTGATGGGCAAGACATTTGTCATCAAAGCACATTCTGCTCCATCGATTTGGTCGCGTCTTCTCTCATCGAAAGGTCTATTACGAATCCTATATATTTATCGTGACCCTCGCGATGCTATGCTCTCAGCTTATGAATACGGACAGCGTGCGATTTCAAAAGGCTACCCCAATGCTTTTTCACAGCTTAGTGATTTTGAAAAATCTGTAAGGTTTATGGAAAAATATGTTCGTATTTGGGATAAGTGGCAAGCTGAAAAAAACGTGCTCATGACCCGATACGAAGACTTGTTGCAGGCATATGACACGGAAGCCACCAAGCTGATTAAATTCTTGCAATTAAACGAGAGCAAGCCAGAAATCCAGAAAGTGATCGAGATATATCGTCCTGGTAAAGCGGAAGGACAACAGGGTTTACATTTTTTCAAGGGCAAGATTGGCCGGTTCCGCGAATCCTATTCAGATAAAGAGCAATCTGCGCTAACAGCACGATTTGGTACTTATTTGCAGAAAATGGGATATGTGAATTAGCTTCGCAACAAATTTGTAAGGTCTACTTCTGTCTAGGAGAGGAAATTTCGGTTATTATTGAGACATGCGCACATTTTCTACCCCTTACATAGCGGATTGGTATGCCATCTCCCTGCGTTGGTTAACATTATTAGGAATGATAGTATCGCTGGCGCTTGGCGGGGTATTGTTCTCTATTGATGTCTGGCCTCTTGGTGGGCTAATTTTCTGGAACCTAACAATGACCGTCTTCGCTGCTTTGAATGTGCGTATGTCAAATCACCGTCAGGTTAGCATAGTTATTGACTTGCTGATGGCCGGGGTGTTTTTCTGGTTACAAGATGGATTATATGGTCCGGTATTGTGGGCCGGATTACTGCCAATTTTAATTGGTGCAATTTATTTTGAGCTATGGGGGGCGTTGATTGTGGCAGCATTATTCTCTATATTGGAAGTTTTCAGCATTTGGAATGGATTAATATCACAGATGTTTTTGCAAACATCTCTGATTGCTGTTGCTAGCACGTTGGGCGTTGCATTATTATTTGGCCTTATCAGTCGTCAATTGATCGAGCGCTTACGGAAAATGCGGGAATACCGAATGGATGAGGCGCAAAGGCGCATGCGCATGGAAAATGAGCGTTGGCGTGCTTTGTACGAGTTGACATCCAAGCTGACCGGGACTCTCAGCTATAGCCGTGTGCTGGATTCAGTCCTTGACTTGGGATATACTGCACTAAACCCCGATCCTGATGCTGAAACGGACGAGAAGTTTATTAGCGCTGTGCTGCTTTTCAAAGGTGACCAGCTTGTGGTCGGGTCAGCCCGGCGCTTTACCAGCGCCGACCAGCGCGCGAAGTTGACCGCCAGTGAGGGAATATTAAAGCGCGTGATAGATGAGGGCGAAGCAGCTCTTACGACCAACATTAGCTATGATCCGGAATTGGGACGTGTGATAGCGTTGCGCAACTGTACGGCAGCGTATTGTTTCCCTTTGCGCAGTGGATTTAATGTTTATGGTGTAATGTTGGTTGCCCACGCTGACCCGAATTACTTCACACATGAACGCACTGATCTGCTGGATATGATCGGTCGCCAGGCTGTGATCGCCATCCAAAACGCCCGTCTATATCAGGACTTGCTGGAAGAAAAAGAGCGCATGATGGAAGTGCACGAAGAAGCACGGAAAAAACTTGCGCGAGACCTCCACGATGGCCCAACTCAGTCAGTAGCGGCCATGGCCATGCGTATCAATTTGACACGTCGTATGTTTGGAAAGAATGCAAAAAAGGCTCTGGGCGAGTTGGGCAAGATCGAAGAGTTGGCGCACCGGACAACCAAAGAAATACGCCATATGCTTTTCACCTTGCGGCCACTGATTCTTGAGTCACAGGGGTTGAAGGCTGCGCTGGAATCCATGGCCGAAAAGATGCGCGAGACCTTTACACAGAACGTCATCATCGAAGTCAACGAAAAAATTATCGAATCTTTGGAAATGGGCAAACAAGGTGTAATTTTTTATATTGTTGAAGAAGCTGTCAACAATGCACGTAAGCACGCTGCCGCGCCCAATATATGGGTTCGTTTGAAGCCAATGGATCCAGGACTCTCTTTACTTGAAATCCAAGATGATGGCGTTGGCTTTGATGTAAATGCAGTGAATAAAGCATATGATAACCGAGGCAGTCTGGGTATGATAAATCTACGCGAGCGAACAGAACTGGTTAATGGTTTATTAAATATTCAGTCTCAGCCTGGTAAGGGGACACTTATCCAAGTCTATGTGCCATTCACTGAAGAAGCCGCAGACCGCCTGCATCATGCCAGACGATAAACCCTAATGCCTACAACTGCAGGCTTATATTATTTTGTGCATGGGGAAGAATTACGTGATCGCCCACCGGTATTGTTGCTCCACGGCGCAGGGGGAACGCATCTGAGTTGGCCGCCTCAATTACGACGTTTGAGTAGCCAGCGGGTGTTTACGCTGGATTTACCTGGTCATGGGAAGTCAGAAGGTGTGGGCAGGCAGGATATTGCTGAGTATGGAAAAACAGTAATCGAGTTTATAAAGAATTTGCGATTAACGAATTTAATAGTAGTTGGCTTTTCGATGGGTAGCGCTATCGCGTTATCTCTTGCGCTACAATACCGAAGACGCATCCTTGCATTGGGATTAATTGGCAGTGGCGCTAAAATGCGGGTAGCCCCATCTGTTCTTGAGATGGCGGCCAATCCGTCTACATTCCATTCAACAATTGACCTTGTAATTGAAAATTCATATAGTCCGTCAGTAGACTCACGTGTGAAGGAGTTGGCCAGTCAACAAATGGCGGAAACAAGGCCAACTGTTCTGTATGGAGACTTTTTAGCCTGCGATGCTTTTGATGTGATGGAGCGCGTAAAAAAAATTCGTATCCCCACTTTGCTCGTTTGTGGGAGTGTAGATCAGATGACTCCTCCAAATCGATCAGAATATTTACTCGAACAGATAGAAGGCGCTAGCTTGCATATTATAGATGGAGCGGGTCATATGGTCATGATTGAACAACCAGATAAGGTAGCAAACTTGCTAAACGGATTTTTAAAAGAAGTTCCAAATTAAATATTTGCAAGCTTGACCAATACAGGAATAACTTTACGGACTGCTTGGCCACGATGACTCAAGCGGTTTTTTTCATCCATATTTAGCTCTGCCATCGTACGCCCAATACTTTTCAATTGGAAGATTGGATCATAGCCAAATCCCTCATCCCCACGTTCATACGGGATAATTTCACCAGGACAAACCCCTTCAACAAGCTCTGTGCCACTTCCGGGATCTACAACTGCTACTGTTGCCCTAAATTTTGCCAGCCATGGTTGTGGTTTTTCGTAAAGTCGTTGTAGTAAAAAGGCACGCCTGCCTTCATCGGTGTATGGTTTGGGTCCAAAGCGGTTAGAATGCAATCCGGGTTTACCACCCAGCGCTTCTACTTCCAAGCCAGTATCATCAGCTAGCGCTGGCAATCCGCTGGATCTTGAGAAAGCAAACGCTTTTTTTATTGCATTTTCAGCGTAGGTTTGACCATCTTCTTTGATATCTAAATGTAGCCCAATATCCCTAGGCGATATCAGTTCAATCTCTACGCCTTGCAGAATTGCTCGGACTTCTTTGATTTTGTTGTTATTATTGGTAGCAATGAGAATGCGTGGTCTAGGATTCATCTTGAAATCTAATTTTGTCTCTCGCCCAGTGTGCATGTTTCCGCACCATAGTGTCAGGGTCTTCTTGGGCGTTGTTGAGCACCCTAAGAGCGTTCGAATCTTGTGAGTTGCCCAATGCTATAGCAACATTTCTCAGATACCCGCGCCTTTTTGTGCGTTTTACCGGGCTGCCTTTGAATTTGCGGTTGAAGGCATCTGGATTCAAACCCAATTCCTGGATCAGGTTTGGTGTGGGCACATCAGGCCGGGGAGAGAACGAATCAGTAATTTTCTTGGTGGAAAAACGATTCCACGGGCAAACCATCTGACATATATCACAGCCAAAAACCCAATTGCCCATCAATGGACGAATATTTCTGGGAATATCATCTTTAAATTCTATAGTCAAATATGAAATACAGCGACGGGCATCAATGGTTCGGTTTGGCAGGATACATTCGGTTGGGCAGGCTTCTACGCAACGTGTGCATGTACCGCAATGGTCGTTTGTGAAGGGCAATTCGGGTTCTAAATCTAGTCCAAGAAGAATTTCGGATAACAGGAAATAGGATCCGTGTTTAGGGTTGATAAGACAAGTGTTCTTGCCTATCCATCCTAAACCTGCCCGTTGTGCCAGTTCGCGTTCAAGGATGGGGCCGGTGTCGGTATAGTAGCGGTTAGGCACACTATAGCCAACTTGCTCTTCTATAAACATAACTATATTTTTCAGCATAACCGGGAAGGTAGTGTGATAGTCTTCGTTCCAAGCGTAGGCAGCAATACGCCCAGTGGGTTCAGATCCATTAGTTGCCTCAACAGACGCTGGGTCCGAATAAGGTGCGGCTAGAACGAGAATAGATTCACATTCGGGCAAAATTAGGCATGGATCTGTGCGTAATGTGCGGGCACGTTCATTTGCTAAATAATGCATGGACCCATGACACTCGGAATCCAGCCAGCCATTATAAATTGGGAGATGAGAAGGCTGTTCAGGTGTAGTGACGCCGGCAAGGGGAAATCCCAGCCAGCGTGCATGATCTTTGATAGCTTGCTTGAGGGTCACTTTTTATCGGACAACAATAGAAACGTAGAAAAACTCACCAAATGTACTGCCAGTTGCGTTCTGCATGCGCCAGTAGCTACGATGTTCTCCTGTGCCTGCTGGGGCCTTGAAACGTACGGAGATTTCTACTTCCTCACCGGGCGAGACAGCGATAGTAAAGGGCTCGGCGACACCCTCCATTTTTTCATCGTAACCATGGATAATAGTGTAGCCTGTGCCCCAGGTGCAGGATCCAGTGTTTTTTATTTTCCATGTTTTGACAAAATCCTGTCCCGGTGTTGTCTCAGTACCATCTGGCACTGTAACATCTGCCACCCATTTTGCATCGTCACAGGTGATCTCAGTTGGCGTGGATTGAAACGGGTCGTTGAGGAGTTTTGTAGCCGTTTTAATTGGTAGTGTGACAGAATCTGGCGTGATAGTAGGGGAATCCGTAGCAGTTGCAACCGTAGTGGGAGGAATTGCTTGTGCCGTTCGAGTAAATTCTGCTATGACCGTTTCAGCAGCTGCAGTATGGATAGTGTCTACATCAATGGTTGGTTGTACTGACGCAGTTGGAGCACATGCGTACAAAAGACTCGCTAGAAACATCATCCGAATGATTGTTTTCGTCATTTTGAATCTAAACTGGTTATTATTCAACTACTACCAGGAGGCATAAGAACGTTCCAAAGTAATAATCGTCATCTCCTCTCATTCTCCAACAACCACCCCATTCGCCGCCTTTTTCGGGAGTCATTATATCGATCTCAATCTCTCGTATATCTCCGGGCTCTACTGCTTTAATATTCTTTAGGTCTATAACCCAGGTACCCGCCGCATCTCCAGTTACGGGTTGTAAAGAGAAGCCATCATCCCAGGCGCAAGTGCCAATATTTTGTATACTCCATCTTTTTGAAATCAAAACGTCATCTTCTACTATGGTGCCATCTGGGTAGTTGATGTCCGCAATAAATGCCGAGTCCCTACATCGTGGACCAGCCTGTGTGTTCAACAATCCCAACGGCGTAATCGAAGCTAAAGTTGAGATTGTGGATGGTTGTGTCCCGATTCCAAAAGTTGCAATAGGCGTCGTTCCTAAAACTGCGGGAGAACCTCCAATTGAGAAGGTAGAAATAGGTGTTGCAGTTGGAGCTTGCGTAGCAGTGGGCGCAGCTAGAGCAGTTTGAGTAAGCCCTAATGAGAACTGAGCCGAGACGGTTTCAGCTGCTGATGTGAAGATGGCGCCCACATCTGGTGTAGGTTCCGGCTCTTGGCCTAAATTGCAGGCTGAGAGGACAAGCGATAGGGTGAGTATTACGATCAACCAATTACTATTACTGTATCGCATTTGATACCTCCATAAAAGTCGTTTTTACGCTTATACATTGAGAGCTTTGCTCTCCTTTTTTGTTTTGATTATAACGCACCTTATCTTTTGAAAAATATTTTGAAGACAGATTGAAAAAATCATTTTTGGAATATGTCACAATGTATAAATTACACAAAAATAGCCGAAGCATGCGCTTCGGCTATTAGGAAATCTTGTCTTGCTCTATTTACAATCGTACACCCAAGTCGCTTTTGGATACTCCTGATAATCGGGTGCGTGAATCACGATTTGCATCCACTTAGTACCTGGAGTTGCTCCCAGATGGAAGGACCATTCACGAGTTATTGTAATAGACTCTGCTTGAGTAAAATTCAGTGTATAGTTGGGGCCGGGGGGGGAGCCAGAATTGTTGCCATCACTTTGCCGCCATTGATACTTGACTTTTGCCGGACCATTGGTCGTGATGGTGGCATGTACGCGGTACCATACGTTCGTCGCACAACCCGCTGCGGGATCGCGGACGATGTTGTAAGTCACATTTGTAACAGCAAAGGTGGGACTAGCCGAATCATTAACATTTACTTTCACCCAAAAAGGCGTGTCATATTCTCCAACGCCAAATTGGCCTCCCCATTCCGATTGAAGCTTCCATCTACTGGTGAAATTCCCATTTGAGGCCGGAGCCTTTAGTTGAAGTGTTATGTCCGTTTCTTCTCCGGGTCTAACGACATCAGGGAATTGATATTCTGGCAAGCCGCTCATTAAATCGCCACTATAAAATACAATTTTGTAGGATGAGTTCCAGGTGCAGGTGCCATTGTTTTTCAAGCGCCAGGTTTTCCAAAAAGTATCTCCTGGCTGCATGATGGTACCGTCAGGAACATCCTCCCAAATCAAATTAGCCAGCAGACACGGATCTCCTGAACCGATTGGGCCGGGTGCCGTTGGCGGTGCGAAAGTTGGAACTTTGGTGGGTGTGGACATAACCTCCCCCACTTCAGGCGTAGATGTTGAACCTGCTTCCCCCTGCGGGGACGATGCCGTTGCTGTTGGTGTGACAGTGGCCTGTGCCCGTTCTGTTTCCTTTGCGGCCACCGTCATGGCAACAGCCGTCGCGATTGTTTCCGATTCGCCATTTGTGCCGCCGCAGGATGTAATCACCAGAGCAAAAAGCATGAGATTGGATAGAATGTTATTCTTTCTATTTCTTTTCATTCTGTGTCCTTTCGGCAAAAATTAAGATTTGCCAGCCGCATATTATACTGCTTAGACATTAAAATATGCTCATGAAAAAGCGCTCGGTTTGCCGAGCGCTTTTGAGTTTAAGGAATTTCTACTATCGGCCTTATCCAAATTGCCCAGTCTTGCGCTGGTGGACCATTTGCTAAAACGGCTAGTGCAAACTGTACATTTTTCCCGGCAATGCTATTCAGATTTACATCTACACTTTTTAAGTTTCCATCACAAGTGTCTGTCCATGCATCAAGCGGATGAAGTGTGCCAGCTTCCTTATAATTTAGCTGGAATTTGACATCTCCAACGCCGCAGGGCCCAAGAAAGCCGATTGTAGCTTTGAAATGTTCCCCGGCTACTACAGTATAAGGAGGAAATAATCCAGTGACAACACCATCATTGATCCATTCTGGGTGCATCTCAAGCACTTTGGAATTTGTGGAGCCATCCTCTAACGTTGCGCCATTTTTGTACATTGCAAAGCCATCAGTATCGGTGTCTGGGCCGCCAAAAGTAAGGTTTCCCGCTCCGCTCTTCCAATCCGCGGCAGGTGCCTGGCTGTGTAAATCAAAGCCTGCACTGACAACAGCCACCTTTATGTCTACGTAGACTTGAGCAAAAAGCACACCCGAAGCATTGCGTAATTTCCAGTATCCTTTGTAATTACCATTGGTGGATGGAGCCTTCAAGTCAACAGAGATATCCATAGTCTGGCCAGGGTTTACATTCCCCGTTAATGCTTGGGTAGCGGGACCGCTCATAGAATCACCACTACTGAATACAATCGCATAGGAGGGTGTCCATGAACATGTGCCTACATTTTTCAAACGCCATGTTTTGGTAAAAGAATCGTTGGGGGAAAGTGTTGTGCCATCAGGAATTGTGACATCAGTAATGAAATTTGCCTTATCACAATCTTGTGTGGCTGTAGGTGCTGGAGGTTTTTTTGTGGGAGGAACGCCCACCGTGGAAGTGGGAAGACCCAAAGTGTTGGTAGGGATCGCTGGAGGTTGTTGTTGCGATGCTGATTGGGTTAGATTTGCTTCTACGGTTTGTGCTGCAGCAGTCAAAACAGCACCCGCACTTTCTGGTTCCCGTGCACTGGATGGCAGATTACAGGCGCTTAAAATCAGTACAAGGAATATTGCGATGGAAACGAGCCTTGAAAGTGTAGACATAATCTCTTTTCTCCTTATCATAGCTTATAAAATCAGACTATGGTTGGTATGTAATAGTCAGTTTTGGGCTGCTGGCTCCACATTTCATATTATCTGCCTGCCCGTCAATATCACTGGGACCGAGGGGATGCAAGCGGATCTGGAAACGGCTTTTGCCTTCGGTCACACGTGTTTGTACTAATGATTTAATATCAATTTCACTGCCGGGAAGGGAATTTAATGTATCGATGCCTGTTCCCGAGACGGTATAGTCAGTTTGATCCAGTGGAAGGGCATATTGAACCTCCCCCAGCGAGATGCCAGAGAGACTACCAAAAGGATCATTTTCTTGGGTGCAACTACTTAAATCTAGTTTTGCCTCCGTGACCGTTTTTCCACTTATGGATGAAATGTCAAAGCTCATATAGCCCCGTGCTAGGTGGTCACCGCTGGTGTCGCCGGCAAGGATAGTACTATTGTCGACAACCTGACTGGCGGCTGGTTCAAACACAGTTCCTCCCTCTGTGCCTCCAGTTGCGTTTAAAGTAAGGGTGGTTGTTACAGGAGTTGTGGTTTTTACTTTGATATCAACAAAGAAGGATTTACTTTGGTAACCACCGGAAATGGGGATCAAAACTCCTTTGTCATTTTTAATGCGCCAGTAACCCCGATAAGAACCATCTGAACTAGGAGCTTTCAAGTCAACAGACAGGTTCACTTCTTGATTTGGAGTAACTGTGCCGATTGGTGTTGACGCGGGACCGTCCATAGCTTCGCCTGAATCAAAGACTATAGTATACCCATTCCAGGTACAGGTGCCGATGTTTTTAAGCTGCCAGGTTTTTGTGAATGTCTCGTTTTGCTCAAATTCAGTGCCATCGGGAATACTTACATCTTTGATAAATCGACCTAGGTCACATGTTGGAGTTTTTGTTGCAGCGGGCTTTGTGCTGGTTGAGATTGCCAATGTAACTGTCGGTGGGGCGGCAGTCTTGGTGGGTATAGGGGGGATAGTTGGCGGGTTGAGGATAGCAGCTTGGGTTAAGTTTGCTTCAACAGTTTGTGCAGCAAAAGTTAGCACGACACTGGAGCCATCAGTTCCATCGTCTGCATCTGCTGGCATATTACAAGCGCTTAGGACCAGCACTAGTGTTAGTGTGATGGGAATAAACCCAATGATTTTGGACATTTCTGCCTCCTTACTGAATTTTAATCATATTGTATCGCAGGCTCGATAAAAAGTCTTGTAGTTATTGCTCCCCCAAAATGGTGAATCAAAACAGGAGCCTAAGGAGGCTCCCATTTTGGATTACAGAATTTATTTCAAACTTTTGAGCCAGCCATCCAAAGACCGAGCTGCTCGCGTGTGGTTTCATTGGCATCAACTGTGGTGACAATTTGTCCGCGAAACATGACGGCGATACGATCAGAGAGAGCCATGATTTCATCCAGTTCAGCGGAGATAAGCAGCACGCCTAAGCCACGATCTCGCATGGCTACGATCTCTTTGTGGATATATTCAATGGAACCAACATCCAGGCCGCGAGTCGGTTGGGAAGCGATCAACAGCTTGATGTCCCGGCTCAGTTCGCGCGCGACAATGACCTTTTGCTGATTCCCGCCTGATAGCTTGGCTGTTGGCACAAATGGCGAAGGGGTACGTACGTCATATTCTTCAATCAGCTTTCGGGCATTGGCGTCTACTTCTTCCTGTTGCAGAACCATGCCTCTGGCAAAGGGCGGCAGATAGTAGTTGCATAGCACCATGTTATCTGCCACGCTGTAGCCCAGCACCAGGCCGTGGCGCTGGCGATCTTCAGGGATGTGCGCCAGACCGGTTTCGATGATGGGGCGAGGTGTTTTTCCGGTGATGTCCTTGCCGTCCAATGTGACAAGACCGCTTTTAGTAGCGCGCAGACCGGTAAGTGCTTCTGCCAATTGTGTTTGGCCATTGCCTTGCACACCAGCAATCCCCAGGATTTCGCCTTCTCGTACTTCGAAGGAGACTTCATGCACAGTTTCCAGTCCGCGGTCATCTTGCACGTGCAGGTTTTCAACCCTCAGCACTTTTTCTTTGGGTTTTGATTCACCTTTGTTGACCTTGAGAATAACCTCGCGCCCAACCATCATGGAAGCTAATTTTGCCTGGTCTACTTCATCGGGTGTGACGGTGCCGACTACACGTCCTGAGCGCATAACGGTGATGCGGTCTGCAGCTGCCAGCACTTCCTTGAGTTTGTGCGTGATGAAAATGATCGAGACGCCGCGCTCCGTAAGCCCGCGCATGATGACGAAGAGTTCTTCAGCTTCCTGCGGGGTGAGCACAGCGGTTGGTTCGTCCAGGATAAGAATCTGTGCATCGCGATACAACGTTTTGACGATCTCGACTCGCTGTTGAATACCAACGGGCAGTTGCCCGACCAATGCTTCGGGATCAACGTCTAGCCCGTATTGATGCGAGAGATTCTTCACTTTGGCGGAAACAGTTTTTCGGTCCAGCATGCCGCGCGTGGTGGTTTCGTCACCGAGCATGACATTTTCCGCCACCGTGAAGACCGGGACGAGCATGAAGTGCTGATGCACCATACCAATGCCCAGCGCAATCGAGTCGTTCGGATCCTCGACTTTAACGGCCTTGCCGTTGACGAGCATCTCGCCTTCATCCTGGTGGTAAAGTCCGTACAGGATGTTCACCAACGTGGTTTTGCCAGCGCCGTTCTCGCCGAGCAGCACATGGATTTCGCCTTTTTTGAGGTCGAAGTCTACTTTGTCGTTTGCCAGTACGCCGGGAAAGCGCTTAGTGACGCCTTTGGCCTGGAGGACGATATTGTTATTTGTCATATTGTCCTCTTATTTCTCGTATGGGATGCCATCTGCGGCGGGCGGAACTGTTTTTCCGATGATGCCAGTTAGGATAAGCATCGTCAGGATGTAGGGAGCCAGCCCGACGATGTATGAATTTTGTAGAAACGCCCACTGCGTTGGGATGAGTTCTCGGTAATATTGCAAATTAATTTGGAGGGCCTGAGATGTACCAAAGACCAGTGAAGCGGCCCAGGCGCCAAACGGCGACCAGTTCCCAAAAATCATGGCGGCCAGAGAAATGAAGCCGCGACCATTCGTCATCAGTGGTTCAAAGGAGGGAACGGATTCGAGTGTGAAGTATGCGCCACCCAACCCGGCAAACATGCCGCCGATGATGACATTGGCATAGCGCATGAAAGAAACGTTGATACCAACTGTGTCGGCAGCTCTGGGGTGTTCCCCAACTGCGCGCGTCCTTAAGCCCCAGGAGGTGTGAAAGAGCACGTAGTGCGAGATAATGACCAGCAAAATGGCTGCAATTGTGATCGGCTGTTGGTCGAAGATACGCCCGGCAACAGGGATGTCTGCCAAGAATGGGATTTGAATGCGCGGCAGCACTCCGGGAGCATGTGGCACCTGACCACCAAAGATGCTGCCCTTTTCAAAGAACAATTGGCGATTTAAGAAACCGGTAATGCCTACGGCTAAGATATTGATAACAGTCCCGCCGATGATCTGGTCTACTTTATAAGTGACTGAGAGCACTGCGTGCAAGAGGGCAAAAAGCCCTCCTGAGAGCATGGCACACAGCACGCCTACAATCAGGCTGGGGAATGGCGCAACCCCGAAAACGGTGTTCATGTAAATGGCCCCCAGCCAGCCGAAAAAGGCCGCGCCCAGCATCATGCCTTCGATGCCGATGTTAACTACGCCGGCGCGTTCACAGAAAATCCCCGAAAGCGCGCCGAGTGTTAACGGTGTGGCGACAGCAATTGTGGTTGCCAGCATACTGGTGATGATGAGGACGGGCGAGTCCTCCTGGCTGCCAACTGCAACGACCACGCCAAAAAGCAATACAAGGACTAGGAAGATAAAACTGAAACGTCGCAAGTCCATGTCAGCCTCCCCAACCGCGTGTCAGCACAAGTCGTTCTTCACGAGCACGGATGCGGTAAAGATAACGGATGATAGCATCGGCTGCGACGAAGAGCAGGATCAAGGCCTGGATGACTGAGATGATATCTACGGGGATCTGCGTCAGGAATTGCATTCTGGTAGCTCCGTTGCGCATCCCTGCGAACAGGATGGCTCCCAGTACCACTCCGAACGGATGTGTTTTTCCCAGCAGGGCAATGGCAATTGCGTCGAAACCGTAGCCGATTGAAAATCCAAGTTCGTGGCGATAGTTCAATCCAGTTACTTCGATTGCTCCAGCCAATCCTGCCAGCACACCGGATAGGGCCATGGTCAGGATGATAGTCCGTTTGACGTTGATACCGGCGTATTTGGCCGCATCCGGGTTGGCGCCAACCGTGCGGATTTCAAAACCCAAGGTAGTCTTCCACAGCAACCACCACACTAAGAATGCAATGAATAAGGCCAATACAAATCCCCAGTGGACGCGTAGCTCATCAAATATCGGCGGGATACGAGCGCTCTCAGCAATTCCGGGGGTGCGAGCAATTACGTTGCCTGGGCTTCTGTCCTTCATAGGACCATTGAGCAAGAAAGAAACCATGTTGAGAGCGATGTAATTCATCATGATGGTATTGATGACTTCATGCCCGCCAGTGTAGGCTTTGAGCGCACCTGGGATGGCAGCCCACAGAGCGCCTGCGAGGATCCCCATGCCAACTGCAAGAGGGATATGAATGATTGCGGGTAAAGAAAAACCGATAGTATCAGGTAAGGCATAGCCGAACCAGGCGGCAGCTACTGCTCCAAAGGCTAATTGCCCTTCTGCGCCAATATTGAATAGCCCGCCTTTGAATGCCAGTGCTACTGCCAGACCGGCGAAAATATAGGGAGATGCCCAGACAGCGGTTTCACTCAAGGCTTTGAACGAGCCAAACGCGCCTTGTGCTAATCCAATGTAGGCCGCAAATGGATTCCCCCCGACAAGTGCAATGATCACACCTCCCACAACCATGGCTGTCAGGATTGCCAGAAGCGGCACAAGCATTGGAGCATTTACTGCTTCTTTGATTATTCTTGAAAGCCCAGGTTGAGGGGTTTGTTTTGTTTCAGTTTCTGGCATCTATACCGCTCCCATCAAAAAGAGTTGCGCCAATCATTACAATAAAGGGGAAAGAGAGTAATCTCTTTCCCCTTTTGCTAACAAAAGGTGCTCTTATTCAGGTTTGACAGGCGGGACGTCAGTGGTGATGCTGCCGTCGAGCAGACCTGCGTTGATCTCTTCCATCTTAGCCTTGACTTCGGCCGGAACATCGTTCTCCAGATCGTGGAACGGGGCGTAGCCAGCGCTACCGAAATAGTTGCCGCTTGGGAAGTTGCCATCCTTGGACAGCTTGATCAGATCAAGGGTTCCGGGAGCGAGCAGCTTCATAGCACTGGAAAGCAATCGAGGAGCGGCTTCAGGCAGAGTGAAGTACTGGTCGGTATCAACACCGATTGCATAAACCTCGCGTTGCGCAGCAGCTGTGACGGCACCGTTGCCGGTTTTGCCACCCGCACCAAAAATGACATCTACACCCTTATCGATCATTGAGTTAGCAGTTGCGGCACCCCACTCAGGATCGGTAAAGGTCTTGTCGAAACCGACATCGCTGTGATAAACAACAGTGACTTCAACTTCCGGATCAATGTAGGCTGCGCCAGCGCGGTAGCCTTCACCGAAGCGCCAGACGGGCGGAACCACATCAGTACCGCAAACAGAGCCGATCTGACCGCTTTCGCTCATCATGGCGGCTAGAGCGCCAACCAGGAAACCAGCCTGATCTTCGGGGAAATTCAGCCCCGCTACATTGGCAATATTTGTGCTATCATCACCATCATACTCCCAGGCCTGGAACTGATCCACACCAATGAAATCGACATCCGGGTAGACAAGAGCTGCTTTATTAGTGGCTTCACCCAGGGCGAAACCAACGGTAACGATCACATCGTAATTTTCATCACCGAAAGTTGCAATGTTCTTATCATAATCCTTGGCGTCAACAGTTTCGATATACTGAACCTGGTCAGCAATGCCTTCTTCTTTGGCCTGCTGCACGCCTTCCCAGGTGGACTGGTTGAAGGATTTGTCGTCAATCTTTCCCACGTCGGTTACCAGACCTACGCAAAACACATCTTCACTTGCGCAATCGGGGGTGGCTGGGGCACAAGCAGGCAGCAACAACGCAGCAATCATGACCAAAGCCAGGACGAGATATAGTTTCTTAAGCATTTTCAACTTCTCCTCGTGAAATTATTTTTATGAAATAGAGTGGATATGGGAAACTCCTTATTAAACGCAACTTACCAAAACCACCTCCTTTCACCATAGTATACATTCATTCAAAGATATGGATTCTACTTTACTAAGTATACATTTTATTAAGTTGTTAGACAAGTGCTCTGTGCATTTTTTAGTATATAGATACGTAAAATGGCACCTTTTTATGGACTGCCCCTCTAGACAACCTGTGTGTTCCAAATAATTGTTAGACATATCCAATGTAAACATTGTAACAAATAGTATATATAACATCATTATTAGATGACTGATTTGCGCTTCGATCTCTGAAAAACAACCTGCTCCCATCTAGAAACCACTTCTATGCCTTTACCTCTCCTTGTTTAACACCGAGCATAACTAGAAATGCAAATGCCATGAAAATGAAGAGAGGTAAAG
>CAZCPP010000016.1:0-22970 GCA_964500655.1 uncultured Anaerolineaceae bacterium
TCCTTGACCTGATTTTATCCGCTTATCCTTTACTCAACTGCGTAACATGAGTTACATAATTCTATAAATAAGCTCCCACAGTTTACACAAAACCTGCGGGAGCTTATTTATCACTCGATTAGGGGACGCCATGGGGGGAAATTCGTCCGGCTAGCAAATCCATGAGTACTTGCTCCGCCTGAGCCTGTTTCCCTGGTCCAAATAAGTTTGGATCTGTATCAGCTAACCTCAACGGGAATTGCACCGTCTGCCCTCCTTGTCCAGCAATTATGTTCGGCCAGGCTGCCTGAATTGCACCAATGGTATCTGAGCTTAAACTGGCAGCCCAGTAGAGTGGAATACCACCCTGCGGGTCGGTACCGATCTGTACTGCACCCGACGAGCCAATATAAGCCAGCAATTCTGGAGTTGCGATATCTGGGTACGCAAAGATAAAATCCACTTCGCGCTGTTGAATGAGATAGACTGCATAACCACCATAATTTTCAGGCGGTTCTGTCTCCGGGATTGGGATAGATTGGGGAAAATCGTAAGGTAAATAGTAATAGGGACGGCAGATTCCGCAGAAATAAGCTTTACCGTTTGTATAAGCATCCAGCGCGCTGAGTGCTTCGGTATTGCCATCAGGATAAATCATACCGATACGATAATCCTCTGTGATCATTGCGCCAATATAACCTGCCATGAATGCGATGATGTCTGTCTGAACTGTATTCGCCATGACACTGATGTTGCCGCCCGCTGTTAGGCCAGGGATATTTATTGCCAAAAACTGTGTTTGTGGTGCAGCAGCTGCTAACGCTGCTATTCCCGGACCTGGATCAGGTGGTAGAGCGATCACCACGTGTAGAGCAGGCTCAAGGTCAAGTTCGGTGAGTGTATTGCGGACCTGGAAGCGGAATCCAGCTTGTTGAGCTAAGTCATAAATAGTTGTTTGAAATAAGTCATACATGACCGGATCTAGATCAGTCGGTAACACAAGGATTGCCAATGGCGAGGATGGCGTGGGCGTGAAAGACGGTGTTGGGATCGGTGTATCGGTTGGAATTGGTGTTGGTGTCGCATCAGTCGAACTCTGTCCACATGCAACCAGGATTGTGATTAGTACTAGGCCAAGTAATGATAATGATAGTGTTCGCTGCACAAGAAGCCTCCAATTTCATTATTATGGCCGATTATAACGCAAATAGGGGCACAGCCAAACTGTGCCCCTATTTGAAGTGGAAAATTAATTTGATTATTTTGCAGAAATCTTGATTTTCTTAGGAAGTGCTGATTCAGCCTTAGGCATTCGCAGAGTCAACACACCGTCCATAATCTTAGCTTCGACTTTATCAGCATCGATTTCGCTTGGCATCCGCAGCGAACGACGGAAGGAGCCCTTGGGCAACTCGTGTAACAAGTATTCTTCATCGTTGGCCTGGAACTCACCCTCAATGCGAACAACATCTTCAAGTACCTGAATGTTCAAGTCGTCTGCTTTCAGACCAGGAACCAGGGCACTCAATACGAAGATGTCTTCCTCATCCCGAATGTTGACATCCAGGAAATGCTCCCGGCTTGAGCCACCATTCATGGCAGCCATTCGGCGGGATTGACGACGATACGGGTAAGGTTGAATGTAGAAGGTCATGATTGTTCTCCTTTAATTAATTTCCTTGTTGGTTACTGAATTGCCCCTATGTTATCCAGAGAACGTAAGAAGCTCGAAAACAGAAAGTTGAATTTTCGTTAGAGGAAATTTAGCAATTCGTAAACAGTTTAATTATATATTTTCCTCCCACACTAAGCTTGTACTATAGTTATTTATCTACAAGATCAAGTTGGAAGTGGTGCATGTTTTGATACTGCTGGCCCATGACAACGTTTATTGATCCATTGCTCATTTGATAGAGAATCGACCATTGGGTACTATTTTGAGACACATCTGCCAACAACTGCATAGCAGCTTGAGTATCAACCAGACCATTAGTTTCAATCAAATGGGCATCTATCTTGTTATATCGCCAACAACCACCCTCGGTTGGGTCATCTACAGATGAACGCAGGAAGTTTGTAGTCAGGTGCCAGGGCTGTTCATTAGCATATATATACATATCCCCACTGTAGTACTCCACCAGCACCGATTTTCCAGTCGCATCTGCCATAAGATAGTGAACAGGTGGTCCACCTCCAAAGGCAACATTGTAACTTTTCATGATATCGACTGCTTTGTCCACTGTACTGGCATTGTCAAGCATTTTTCGGATGATGCCAAGCGAACCGATTGTTTCCTTATTTACATCGTGCGGCAAATTGCCACCCGGGACAGCTGCCATTCCAATTGCTAGACCATATTCATTCATACCGTCAAAAGGCAAATGGGGTGCGTCAAGCAAATCAATTTGCTCACCAATAGGCAGATTGGGAATGTCACTAGCATGTGTGCTGTCAAAACCCAGATATGCGATATCGATCATCGAGACCGATGCATATCCATCTGGTGGATCAGTGAAAAGTAACAAGGCCGGGCTAAATTGCCAATCAAAGTTGCGACCATAGAGCAAATTGTCTTCATCTAATAAAACAGTGAACAAGGAACAAGCCCATGATGGAGTGGATCCAGTGTTAGAAGCAGTCATTTCTGGAAATACCCTTCCAACTCGTGGATGGTATTCTCCAATATAGTTCATGGTGTAAAGCGGATAATGATCTACTTGCCGAAGTGATCTCAAAGAGGAAATTTGTTCCCATGATAGGTCTGCGGGAATGGATATGTCTGGTTGTGCAGAGGGCACATTTTGGGGCGTGGAAACGAGGCGAGGTCCGCATCCTGCCAGAGTAAAGAGGATACATAAGAGCAAATAGCCTGACGTCAGGCGAGTTTTCATGTTTGTATTTTATGGTATTGAGTTTGAAACTAGAATAGCCAAGGCTACCACCAACAATAAAATAGTTGCCCTGTGGAGCAAGATACGCATGTTTTCCGGATTATCGCGAAAGAGCATTAGGCCTTTCCCATCAGAGGTAGCTAACCAAAGAAAACCCAGGAGCAACAAAATGGTTCCTCCGGAAAAGCCGCTAAAGAGAAAAACCAATCCTGTGACCAACCAAACAATACCCAAATCGCGCCGATTCTTTTTGTTTTGATAGTTAACCATGATTTTCTCCGATCTCTGAGTAATCTTTTCTCACTTGAGCCATACTAGCAAATTAATACTCAGCACACATGCTGCCGGGGAGTGGTTTTTGATACTGCTGGGGAGGGGTATAGCAAAATCCCCGCTTGAGGCGGGGATAATGATACTCATTTAAAGCTGCTCTAGTAGTGAGCGATAGTCATCAGCATTAGGAGGGTTCATCAGCAGAATCTGCTGAATAACCTCCGTGGCTTCGCTCTTCTTGCCTTCTTTAATAAGGATTTCTCCAATGGCATCTAGTTGGGAAATTGCATCTTCGGTTCGCCTAGCCTGCTGATATTGATCAGCCAGTGCCCTTCGTAAAACAATTTCGTCGGTATTTTCTTCAACCAAATCTTCAAGGAATGGTATTGTCAACTCGTTTTTACCATTTGTATCTAAATAAGTAAGATAATTTTCTAATTCGGCAATGGCTTGAGACTGTTGGGATAGGCGTAGATTCAACTCGACCAAATTTCTGCGCACACCTTGATCATCGGGACGAAGGGTACGAATTTGTTCAAAGATGCGCAAGGCCTGTTTCCAGTCCAGGCGTTGCATGTCGATATCGGCCATACGTTGAAGAATATGAACGTTCCAACTCCAATCAGCACTGGCCTGTTGCACAACACGCAAAGCTTCGGTGTAGGTCTTACGAGCCTGGTCTAGTTCAGCCAAACGATAGTAGATATCAGCTAATTCGAGATATTCATTTATTGCTTCATCTACTTCTCCACGTGAGATGAGTTGGTTGATCATACGCGTGCGTGCGTTCATGTCCATAGGAGCAAGTTCGATCACACGACGCAGCATCTTGGAAGATTGTCTGGCTTCACCTCGCACACCATAGGAAGTGGCTACGACAGTATATTTGGCAATGGCTTCCTCGGTATGTCCCTCACGGACAAGAAGGTCACCAATTAGAGTATGGAGTGGTAAATAAGTGGGTGCACGTTGCAAAGCATGAAAGGCTTCGTCCATGGCTGAGCGTAACTGTCCTTTGCGAGCCAATTGGTTGACATTGTTCATCGCATCCAACACCTGGCTGCTTTGGGCCTGAATGATAACCTCGGCTATAGGAAACGGGGTGTCACCTTCCTGCGTTTTGGGTAGTTGCTTCCGTGTTTTAACCAAGTGATCACGCCAATCATCGCGTACCAATAATTTTTGAATGTTCTCACACAAACGTAGTTGGTTAGTTTCATCTGTATCAGTAGCTTGGGCTTCGATGATTGGTTCGTAAAGTTGTCGAATCTCATCAGAGTATTCATCCGGCACGATGATAGAGTCTGCATGTTTGAGTGCTTCAAGATATTCTACGGCAGCCTGGTCTTTACGCCCGATATTCAACAATATTTCACCCATTAGCAGGCGTGTAGCTAGTGCAAAGTCAATATGATTTATGGCATGGCTTAAATAGCGTATGGCGCTTTCGGTACGTTCGGTTTTGGAGCGTAATAATCCTAAACTAAAATACAAAGCAGGGTGCCTAAAACCTGCCTCCAACGCATTTTCTAACTCATCCACAGCCAGGGTTTCTTGATTTTTGGTCTGAGCATCGATGGCTTGGCCAAGGTGCATCACTACTTTTGTTTGTTCAGATCGATGTAAGGCTAGGTTACCGGTTCCCTTAACTATGGCCGAAAGATCTCTCCGCGTTTGTGCATTATCGCTTTCGTCAGAGTAATCGAATAGGACTTCTGCCAATTTAGTTAATGCCCTTTGGCGAGCTTCCGCGATGGGGTCAATTGATGATTTAACCTGGACAGTAGGTGGGTTCAGCTGTTGTTTTACCTGCGACATCGCCAAAGGAGCTGTTCCACCTTTGGGACGGACAGGTTTGGGCAGCAATTGCCCGGCGCGCAGCAGAGTTTGAGCCTGTTTCGCTTCGGGGCTAGTTGGTGCCATTTGAATAGCTTTGTCAACCAATTCAGTGGTCTTTTCTAAATTTCCACCACGTTGCAGCAAACTCGCCACAGCTAAGTATTCGATAACAGCCCGCTGACTATGGCCAAGTTTTTCGTGAGTTATCGCCAGACGTGAGCGTGCCATGATGTGCTCAGGATTTAGCATAGTGACATGCACCCAATTTTCAATAGCTTTTTCCACATCACGATTATTCATGTGAAGTTCTGCCGCATTCATAGCTGCTTCAGTTGCCTCTTTGAGTTGTCCGAGGCGTTCAGACAATTGGGCAATTCGCTCAAATGGAACCGGATCCGTGGGTGAAAATTGAGTCACGCTTTCGTAGATTTGCAACGCCTCATCATATTGCTGAGACTGAAAGAGCGCCAAACCAAGGTTGTTTAGCGCCTTGGGTTGGTTCGGGAACTCTTCCAGTGCCTTACGATAGGATACTGTAGCTTTCTCCCATTCCTGATCCCAAGCATGGGAGTGCCCCTGGTTCATCTCATTTTGGAATATGTCTTCTCGGCCGGGCATGTTAATCCAATTTTACCCTTGACTGTCCCCGCCGGGGAACATTTCAATGGATTTGCATTTAATCTGCCATAACTTGCATATAGCCCCAATTTGGGCCCCAACGTGCTTCAGTAAGAAGCGGTATGCTTAATTGATAGGCTGCTTGCATAGTTTCTTGCACCACTTTTGCTGTAATATCCAATTCCTTATTTGGACACTCCAGCACGATTTCATCATGCACTTGCAACAACATCTTACCATTCAACCCAGCTTTCTGCAGAGCAACCGGAATCTCAAGCATTGCAATCTTCATGATATCTGCAGCTGTGCCTTGAATTGGCGCATTTATGGCTTCACGCTCTTCGCGATTTTTTATATTTTGGTTGGTCGGATTTTTCAGCATCGGAAAATATCGGCGACGACCAAGCAAGGTTTCAACATAACCCTGCTCAGCCGCAATCTTACGAATGCCGTCCAAATAATGTTTCACTCCAGGGAACTGTTTAAAGTAAGTTTCAACAAAATCTTGGGATTCGGCCAATGTTAAATCAGTGGAGCGAGTCAGGCCAAAAGCGGACATCCCGTAGATTAGACCGAAATTGATAGCCTTGGCGTGACGGCGTTGTTCTTTCGTCACCGCATCTAACGGGACTGAATAAATTGCACCCGCTGTAATGGCATGGATATCCTGCCCTTGGCGGAACGCCGTCAACATACCCTCATCTTCGGCCATATGCGCCACGATGCGCAATTCTATTTGCGAGTAATCCACCGAAAGCAGCACGTTCCCAGGCCCAGCGATAAATCCGTTGCGTACGCGTCGCCCCTCCGTAGTTCGGATGGGGATGTTTTGAAGATTAGGGTTCGCCGATGAAAGCCGCCCGGTGACTGCCCCAGTTTGGCCGTAGGAGGTGTGTACACGCCCGGTGATTGGGTTTACAGCACTGGGCAATGCATCTAGGTAAGTGGATTTCAACTTGGATAACTCGCGGTGCTCCAGCACCCAGTCTACTACTTCATGCTTACCGCGTAGTGTCTCCAGCACCGCCGCTGACGTAGAGTAATGTCCGCTGGCAGTTTTCTTGCCACGGTTGGGCGGCTCCAGGCGCAGGTGGTTAAAGAGTACATCCGACAGCTGCTGAGTGGAATTGAGGTTGAATTCCTTGCCCACCGATTGATAGACTTGTGATGCCATCTCATTCAACCGCCCTTGTAGTTCTTCAGACATATTTTCAAAAAATGGCAAATCAAGTAAAATCCCACTCATTTCCATTTCTGCCAACACGGTAATCAGGGGTATTTCGATCTCTTTCATTAACTGCATGCCGTTTACGCGTTCAAGATCTTTGGATAATAGTGGCATCAAGCGAAGAGGAATTTCCGCATCGGCAGCAGCGTAGGCGGCTGCAGCACCAACATCTACTTCAGCCATGCTAATCTGGCTCTTGCCTTTGCCGATCAACTCTTCGATATTGGTCATTTCTTCACCCAAACGAACGTAAGCCAAGTTTTTCAACCCCAAATTACGAGAGCCAGGATCAACAACAAACTCGGCAATCATAGTGTCGAACAATAATGGTGCAACCTGGATACCGTACCGTGACATCATGATATAGTCATATTTGGCGTTATGGGCTAATTTGCCAATTTTTGGGTTGGTCAATGGTTCGCGTAGAGCCGAAACAACTTGTTCGATGGATAAATTCTGTCCTCTCGTATGGCCTACTGGGAGGTAGTACCCCGTTCCTTCTTCTACGGAGAGAGAAATACCAACCAACTCCGCCTGCATTTCATCAGTGGATGTAGTTTCAGTGTCGAATGAAATAACTTCGGCTTTGTTAAGTTTTTTAACAAGCACGTCCAAAGCATCTTGCGCATCTACAATCTGAACAGTAATTTCTACAGTGGAATGACGAGCCGATATGGTTGGCGATTCATTATCAAAAAGGGTCAGCTGCCCACCTAGCTTTGCGGCAGGGATATCGTTTGAAGGTTGGTCATTTAGTTCTGCAATTTTCTTAATCAAAGTGCGAAACTCGAGTTCTTTGAAAAACCCCTCCAGTGCTACTGAATCGAATTGATCGGCGCGAGCATGCTCGAGGTTCAGTTCGACTGGCACATCTGTCCGGATGGTAGCCAAATCGCGGCTCATATAGGCTGATTCTTTGCCCGCTTCCAGCTTAGTCCGCCATCGGTTTTCCACATCATCAAGATGGTCGTATATTTCATCCAATGTGCTATATTTTTCAAGCAATCTACTAGCAGTTTTCTCACCCACTCCGGGCACACCGGGGATATTGTCAGATTTATCGCCTACAATAGCCTTATATTCTATAACTTGCTGCGGTGGCACTCCAAACTTGCTATTCGCTACATCCTGATCTGTTACGTAAGTTTTGTTATCCCCGGCCACATACACAGCTGTACGCTCATTTACCAATTGCAACAAGTCACGATCACCAGTAATGATTTTTACGCCCACCCCCTGCTCAGCAGCCAACCGGGCAACCGAACCAAGCACATCATCGGCCTCAAAACCTTCCATCTCCAGACGGGGAAGATTAAATTTGTCCACCATCTCGCGAATTCGCTCAATCTGCGGGCGTAAATCATCGGGCATTTTGGCGCGCGTAGCTTTGTATTCAGGGAACATTTCATCGCGAAAGGTTTTTCCGGTATCGAATGCCACCGCCATATATTCGGGTTTTTCCTGCTCAAGGATGCGAATTAACTCTCGAGCAAAACCAAATATCCCAGCAGTGGGTTCACCCTTCGCTGTCTGCCAACTTTGATTAGTTCCACCGGCAGTCAGTGCAAAATACATGCGATAAGCTAAGGCATGTCCGTCAATTAAGTAGAGAATGGGAGGCATGGTTAGTTCCAGTGATTTGAAATTAGTAGTCAGCCGTGAGATAAAATTTTACCGCAGAGTTTAGTACATCTCTGCGGTAAAACCAACGACGATAATAATACTTTTCACCGCCGGGTTTGGGATATTCCCTGGCGTCGGCGAGTCTGTTTAATATAATCTTTTACAAGTTGTGGTGGGTGCGGTTGTATACCACCCATGATGAGATAGCCGGGGGCCCAAAAATCACCCGACGGATTTTCATGTCTCAAGCGGGGAATATCAGTAAAGATTTTTTCTGAAGTTTGCTCTCTCATAATGCGCATTAGGTTACCGGGTGATGTATTTGGCAGGACATTGACCACCCATTGCAAATATTCGGGTCGTATTGCCAAAAACTCCAGCCGCCAGCCAAAGGCGATACAAATATCCGGCATCCATTGTGACAAGCGATCAGCGATGTCACCAGTCATATAGTGAGCAGTAAAGCGTGGGACCAATAAACAGGCGAAGGTCAATTGCGCCATAGCTGGCGTAGCAGGTTCAGGTTTCAGACGTCCAGCTCTTTTAGCCATTGATTGTGGGATCGTTTCATCCAACTCACCTGGACCGGGTTTTTGCACGGAGGTACCTGACTGCCTTCGTTGCGCTGCGGACGGTACAGTGGCTTCCAAGTCTTCTGATATTTCTGTGAACGGGTCTTGCCCATCTAATGGCTGCTCAGCAACAATAAATTCGCGTATTGGAATTGCCGGGGAATTTTCGTTGCTCGAGTGTCGATCGGGCTTTCTTGTTAAGGGGGTAGATGGGCGCGTGGTTGCAATCGATGGGTCGAGATCGAGATCTGACGCGAAGTTTTTAACCACATCTGTGCTCATCTCAGGTACATTTACTTCTTCCCGTTTAGAAGGCACTGAGGGAGGAATTGAATCCAAGATTTCTGCAATGGAAGGGATATCAAAATCTTCATCGAACTCATCCGCCTCGGACTCTACTCGAGCCTGATCCCCTTTTGTCAGTGGAGTTCGTTCTGCAGCCTGCACTGAACCAGTTTTGGCAATTGCCAATGAATCAGCCAAGTTATTGGCCTGATTGCGGATGGTACTGAAAGGAGTTTCCGCATCGAACACCATCGCAAGGATAACTCCCTTGGTCATGCTGGTCGCATACAACATATGTTCCGCTTTAGTTGACGCCAAACGCACAAAGCGCAACAAATCATTATCATTTTCCCAATCCCAGTGACGGGAGACAGTGCCTGCTAGTTCATTGGCAGCATCCTGGGATAGCTGACCGGCATAAGCCCAAAGTTTTTTCTCGCGGGTAATCAAAGCTGCTTGCGCCGAAGATTCTAATGTCAATCGTGTAAGATGCTGTGCAGCTTTTGAAACATTATTCAGCCAGGGGATTTGAATAGAATCTTTTTCTTCTATCTCAGTGGCTACATTTTCTGATTTACTCTCACTCGATTGTTTATCATCTAATTCGTCAAGTATCGAATCTGGACCAATTGGAACAGCACGAATTAGCTCGATAAAATCAGGCAGGTAGAATGGTTTTCGGAGAAGTACCCAAGGACGGATATCATCCATAGCTGGGGGTAATTCTTCGTCGTCAAGTATGACCAAATCTAAATCGGGATTCATGGTGCGCAAAGAGCGACCAATCTCAAGAACGACTTTTTCTCCCAACTCCATATCCATTAACGCAAGAGTGCAGTTTTCTTTTTCTGCTGCCAGAATGGCATCTGCCTTTCCTTTCGCCAAATGAACGCGATAAGAGCCTGTATCACTTATACTATGTTGAATTAATTCTCCAAAATTGGCTGTGGAAGTAACAACAAGTAAGTCTTTCTTCATCCTAAATACAGTTTATCATGGCAAGGGCGCATTATCAAGTCAGCCACTTTGTCTGCAATATATTTGTCTAGACAACTTGACATTCATCCCCTATTTGTGCTATCTAATAGGAAATTTCGACGAGGTTTTTTAATGCACCGCGAACGTGTGTCTGATAGTGTTTTCTGGTTCCAAAGTGATGTCTATGCCCAGGTTACTGCCGGGGTTGTCGCTGGTCCACATTGGGCTGTCGTCATTGACACCTTGGCCCTACCCAATGAAACGTTGGGGATGCGTGAGTTCATAGAGCATGAGTTAGATGTTCCAGTTCGATATGTGATCAACACCCATTACCATGCCGACCACTCCTGGGGAAATTGCTTCTTTCCCGGCGCAACCATCATTGCACACGAACGGTGCCGGGAACTGTTGTTGGAACGTGGTGTGCCTTCTCTGGAAACTGCCAGCGCTCAAAATGCAGACTTACAAAAGGTAAAAATAATTTTGCCGCAAATGACGTTTAGCCAGGGTAATATGACTCTCAAAGTAGGTAAAAAGAACCTAACCATAATGCCCACTTTGGGACACAGTGATGATGGAATTTCGGTACTGGTCGAAGAAGATCGTGTATTATTTGCCGGTGACGCATTTATGCCCATCCCATATATTGTGGATGGTAATGTGGACGATATAGTTACTTCCCTTAAACAGATTGGACGCATGGGGTTAGAAAATATTGTACAGGGTCATGGTGACGTGATCTTACGTGGAGAGATCGAAGCAGCAGTAAAAGAGAATCTGAATTATATCTCTGTGGTTAAAAAGGCAGCGCGGACAGCTTCTCGTCGAAAGGCACCTTTTGACTATTTAGATAAAATTAGTCTTGAGGATTGTGGTAAGAGCCGTGTGAGTCTGGGAGGCTTGGCTATACAGTTACATGAGCGCAACCTTCAAGCCCTTTTATATCATTTCCAAAGCGGGAATGACCTTAGTTAGAGACGTTTGCAAATTGGTAAGTTAATTAGACCTCTTGCATAAGTGCTCTCGCCGCCGTCCCCGGCGGCGAGAGCACAGTAGATTGTTGACTTTTGCAAGAGATCTATTAAAAAACAAAGCGCCAGGTTTATTCACCCGGCGTTTTTTATGCTGCATTACTGTGTTTGGGTTGTTGTTTTTCTCGCCTGGATCTGATCCACCCATTCAGACTTTGTCTAACAATGCGCTCATTACCAGTGAATAATTTTTGCAAATTCGGACGCAAAGCCCAGAGAAGTAGAAGTTCAGCCAGCACACCGTATAGCACATCTACCCAAGGACCATAGCCCAGCCAAGCACGGACGGCAAAAATAACAATAGCGCTAAATGCCACGCTCATAGTTGTGATCGATGCAATTCCCAAGGTGAAGAATACCAGTGCGCCAAGAGGAAAGATTATGAAGATAGCAGGTCCCCAAAGTCCAAAAGCGCCGCCAACAGATGGCGCACCGCCCGCTCCGCCCTTGAGACCTGTAATTCGTCCTTGTTCATTACGCTTTGGGACGAAAATCGAATAGTTGTGACCAATTATTGCTGCGATAGGAGCAAGTACCTGTAACAGGTGCACGTTAGGGAGGCAAACCCGTGCCATCCAAACTGCCGAAGCTCCCTTGAGAATATCCAAAATGGCAGTGAGCAAGCCGGCCCAAAATCCCGCTGCCCGAAGGGCGTTCGTGCCACCAGTGCGTCCACTTTCTATTACTCGGATATCCTTACCGGTTTTCATTTTTACGATCAGCCATCCAAATGGGACTGATCCAACGATATAAGCCAGTAAAATCACCCCAATGCCAATTAAGATTTGCATAAGAGTAGTTTCCTCCAAGATGTTCCAGATTGAATGTAACACTGGTAACACAGGAATATACTAAAGGTTACTCAATCTGTAATCGTACTTCAGCAACTTTTTTGCCTTCGATCCAGAAACCTAGCGCACTCCAGGCATCATTGAAGTATGACCAGATAATATGAACCGCTTTGTAGGCTGCTTCGTTGATGTCTGTCGCGGAAACAGTATCAGGTCCAGAAGGATGCGAATGGTATATGCCAACTAGGTCCAGCTTGTTGTCTTCGATCCACATTAATGCGTTGAATTGTTCCTGTGGATCCATCTGGAACCTTACCCGACTATGGACTGCGTTATGCACTTTGAGTACGGCTTCAACTCCGTCCTGTTTTCCGGCCAGCAACCCACAAGCTTCGAATGGTGCCTCTTCGGCTACGTGACGCTGCATGCTTTCCCAGTATGCTGACCGAATTTTCAATTTGTTAATCATTTAAAAGACCGCAGCAATGCCCCAGGATAGCCCAAGTGCTATCAGCGGTTCAACTATCGCACGCCGCAGAGGAATACCTTCTAGTAGATTTCCAGTCAGTGTTGAAAGTGCATACAGTGGACCTAGCAATGCTATCCCAAATTGGACAGGGGAAATCGGCCAATAATGCAGTCCGGCTCCCAACTGAGTGCAAACTAAGGCTATACCAAGTGCCCAGTTATATTCCCATTTTTGATGAGCGCGCAAATGCATTGTTCTTAGACTAACCAACCCGGTAACAATGAATAGTATTGGAGCTAATAAAAATAAACGTGCACCGCCATAACGTAAGGCTGTTGTCAGGATTAGAAAAACAGCAAAAGAAAGAGCAGTAAGTCCTGCAGTAGCAAAGGCGTAATTTGGAGCGGATGGTTCTACAACGATGTATTCCGCAAGGAATATAAGTGTTAATAGCAAACCTCCTATGCCGAACCCAATCCACCATGCATTGCCTGGAGGCAAGCCGGTAAGAGGGATACCGATAATAAAGGTTGCCAAGGTTGGAAGTAACCAGTATTCAATGGTACGGTTTTCACCCAGGGATGGATGTGAGCGCAACAGCCAGTCCATGCCGGTAGCAGTCAGCCCTGCAGCCATGATTACCATGACCGTATTCAGACTAAGCGGGTATGCAAAATAGAAACCTGGTAATTCCAGTTCAAGCGTGTACACTGGAGTTTGGAGCAGGCGAGTCAGGGCATATGCGAGTAACACGGATGCAAGTAGCACTCCAATACGGTTTGAATCTGGCAAATTGCGAGTAGTGCTCACGATTTGGATTGTACCTGCCAATATTAGGACTGCCAAGAGCAATCTACTATTCCCCCAACGGGTATAATTTCTGCATGTTAAAATTTCGTTACTTTTACCCCATTGATGTCCGTTATGGTGACCTGGATCCACAAGGCCACCTGAACAATGCTACCTATCTGACATATTTTGAACAGGCACGAATCCAGTATTTTGTAGAGTTAGGTTTATTTCAGCCCGGACAGTCTTTTCTGGATATCGGTGTGATAATGGCTGAGGCAAGTGTAACTTTTCTTGCTCCGGTTCATTATGACATGCAAGTAAGGGTTGGTGTGCACGCCAGCAAGCTAGGCAACAAATCCATAACAGTAGAGCAAAAAATCGTTCGTGCTGAAAGCGGTGAAGTGTTGGCTACTGGGCAAGTAATTTTGGTGGCCTTTGATTATCATGAGAACAAACCCACTCCTATTCCTGATATGATGCGGGAAGCAATAGAAAATTACGAAGGACATCAAACCGAATGACATTGCCAAATATTGATACCAATTACCTAACCCAATTTTTAGTTGATTTACTTAACATTCCTTCGCCAACCGGTTTTACTGAAGATGCAATTGCCTTTGTTAAGGAGGAACTGTTAACCTATTCCCAACTAAAATTCAACCAAACACGGAAAGGCGCCTTGGTGACCGTCTGGGAAGGCAAAGTAAATGATGATCCTCGCGCATTGACCGTTCATGTAGATACTCTCGGTGCGATGGTTAAAGAAATTAAAAGTAATGGGCGGCTTAAGATCACACGCATTGGCGCCTTGTTACTGCCTGCAGTCGAAACTGAAGGTTGCTGGGTGCATACAAGTCAGGGTGAAAAAGTGCGCGGCTCGTTGCTGGTTAACACTGCATCTGGTCATGTACACGGCGTGAAAGCTTTCGAGACAAAACGCGATGAAGACGGCATGGAAATACGCTTGGATACACGCGTTTCTAATGAAGATGACGTTGGGGAATTGGGAATACAAGTTGGCGACTTTATTTCCTTCGATCCACGCGTAGAGTTAACAAATGGTTTTATCCGCTCGCGTTTCCTGGATGATAAGGCCTGTGTTGCCGCTATGGCAACCGCTATCAAAGCTCTTACGGAATCCGGCAAACAACCGGAACAAACAACCTATTTCCACATCAGTAACTACGAAGAGGTGGGACACGGCGCTTCAACCGGCATCCCCAAGGAAGTGACCGAGTTGGTGACTTTAGACATGGCTGCCGTTGGCAGCGGTCAGGAATCAGACGAGTTTCATGCCACAATCTGTGTCAAAGATAGTGGTGGCCCATATCATCATGATTTTTCTACTAAATTACGCAAGTTGGCTGATAAGCATAAAATTCCCTACAAAGTAGATATCTATCCTTATTATGGGTCGGATGGCCAGGCTTTCTGGCGTGCAGGTGGAGATGTGGCAGTTGCGCTTATGGGACCCGGCATAGATGCGTCTCACAATTACGAACGCACGCACACTGAGGCGTTGGTCGCGACCACGAATTGGATTTTGGCTTATTTGTTGAGTTGATTCACTACAAAGACACCAAGGTACAGAGACACAATAATAAAAATTGGTGCTTTCGTGACTATGCGTCTTGGTGGTACCTAATAGGAGGAGAAATGAAATTTGATGCTGCGTTAGCTCCAATGCATCTGAACGACGTCCCACAAGTGGCAAAGGCCGCTGATGCAATGGGCTTTGATGCCCTGTGGACGCAGGAAACCCAACATAATCCTTTTTTACCCTGCGCGTTGATCGCGGAGCACTCGCAGAAGCTCCAGATGGGCACGGCCATTGCTGTCTCCTTTGCACGCTCGCCCGCAGATCTGGCTTACACGGCCTGGGACCTGGCAGCCCAGTCGAAAGGTAGATTCATTCTAGGGCTCGGCACGCAGGTTAAGGGTCACATTGAGAAGCGCTTTGGAATGACCTGGCCAGAGTCACCAGTCAAAAAGCTGCGCGAGCAGATTCAGGTTATCCGCGCGTTCTGGGATTGCTGGCAGGACGATACCAAGCTGCGCTTCAACGGCGAATATTACAAGATAAAGCTGATGTCCCCGTTTTTTAATCCTGGCCCGATCGAGAATCCGGATATCCCAATCTACATCGCAGGAGTAAACACCGGATTAGCAAAGCTGGCCGGCGAAGTGTGCGATGGCTTCCATGCCCATCCGCTGAACAGCGCCAAGTACCTGAGCAAAGTCATTCTGCCAGCCATTGAGGCGGGCGCCTCCAAAGCGGGGCGAAAACGAGAAGATGTGTCGGTTTCGGTAACAGCCTTTGTAGCATCCACGTCGGAGGAAGAGAATTTCGCGCGTGCGCAAATTTCCTTCTATGCATCGACGCCATCGTATCGTCCGGTATTTGCCTTACATGGCTGGGAGGATGTAGCTGAGAACCTCTCGACCCATGCTGCCAGAGGAGAGTGGGCGGAAATGTTCGGACTGGTCACAGATGAGATACTACAAACCTTCTGTCTGGTGACTGACGAAGAGTCTTTGCCAACCAAGTTGCAGGAGCGCTACGCAGGCATCGCCAACCGGTTGACGTTATACACGCCATTCACACCGGGTGAGAAGGATGATTATTGGAAGACGATGGTAGCAGCATTCTAGCCAAAGCGATCTGCGTACATTGTGGATAGAATACACGACAAACTTAGCCAATTACGCCGCCCAACGCATCGCTTCTGAAAAAAGGGCCAAAGAGTACATCAGTGCTCGCTGTCAGGAGATGGAGAAATTATTGAAAAACAGGGAATAGTAATGTAATTTTTTGGAAAGCATTGTAAAATTTGTTATATGAAGTGATTTGGAAAATATAAAAGGGTATTCTATGGCAAATGAATTGAAAAGTAATTTTTTAGAAAGTATTTCGTCAGAGCTGGGAAAACCTGAAAGGTTTGGGAAAAGTCGGTCCCTCTTTCAAATTCACGGGCGAGAGATTAGGCTATACCTTCGTTATTCAAAGGTTCATAGTCGAAGCCAAGCCTTCTATGGTTTGAGAGATGTGGATTTGAAACAACTTGAAGGATTTCCTTCCTTTATTTGCTTTTTGTGGGAAGGTCAAGTTGAACCTATGATAATTCCATATGCTGATTATGAAGAAATATTTCAGTCAGCTTCTCTTGCAAATGATGGCCAATATAAATTATCCCTTTTCTTGCAGGAAGAAGCCACCGAACTTTATATAGCCCGGGTAGGGCGCTTTAATGTTGAAGGGTATTTAGGATGGGAACAAATCGAGGACATTGCAAAATCAACAGGGAAAACACCCATTCCTGATTTATCTCACTCTCAAGTTCAAACACTAATTGGAGCAATAGGAACAGCAAAGGAATTTGATGTTTGGATTCCGCCCAATGATCGTACAAAATTAGATTGGTCAATCACGAATGAATTTAGACAAAGAGAAATTCTACCAAGTGGGTTTGAAAAAGTTTCCCATATCATAAGTGAGATTGACGTTGTTTGGTTACAAAGGGGTGGTAACGAAGTAAAGGGTCTTTTTGAAGTAGAGCACTCAACGCCAATATATTCAGGCTTGTTAAGGTTCAATGATATTCACCTGATTTCGCCTAATCTAAAAGCGAGATTCAGCATCGTTGCTAACAATGAAAGGCGTTCATTATTCGTTAAGCAACTAAACCGACCTACTTTTCAAACAAGTGGGCTTGGAGAGATATGCACATTTCTAGAATATTCAGATGTTTTCAATTGGCATCGTAGAATAGGAGGTCAAAGTGGGCAATAAAACTTCTACTAAATCAGCTTGGATTGTAGTTGAAGTACGCAGTGGGATACCCATTGAAGTAAAAGTATTTTCAAACAAAGAAAATGCAACAGGGTATATAAAATCTTTACGTGAAGAGTTGAATCTAGAAAATGATGAAATTGGAATTTTTGAAGTTGATCTTCCATTAGATTAGAGAATCCAATTTCCTGTTTGCAATAAATGTTACATAAAATAACAATGTGGTGAATCAATGAACTTCAACAACTACCAACAAAAATCCCGCAAAACCGCCAAATACCCCGCCATCGGGCATCCGGTCATTTACCCCGCACTGGGGCTGGTCAACGAGGCCGGGGAGGTGGCCGGGGTGATCAAGAAAATCTTCCGCGATAAAGAGGGGAAAATCAGCGAGGAGTCCAGGCACGCGCTCAAGGCCGAACTGGGCGACGTGCTGTGGTACGTGGCGCAGGTCTGTACTGAGCTGAACCTGTCCATGGACGAGGTGGCGGAGTACAACATTGATAAGTTATATTCACGTCTCGAGCGGGGTAAGATTCGGGGCGATGGGGATAACAGATAAGAGTAACAATTTTTGAAAACTCATAACTTTTCAACTTTCAATTCCGTAAGAAAACTCTAACCTTTTTCCAACGTTGACCCCTGACGCTTTTTGGTACAATCAAAGTTGACAGTTCCTGTCTGATTGAGTAGGAGATAATTATATAATGGCTGGTATGGAACGCTTTACACAGCGTGCACGGCGAGTACTCAGCTTGGCCCATCAAGAGGCCGAACGAGCTCGCCAAAATAAAATTGGAACCGATCACTTATTACTTGGTTTGATGGAAGAAGAAGGTGGTGTTGCCGGGCGTGTCTTGCGTGAACTTGGAATGGACCCGGATCGAATGCGCGAGATTGTCGAACGGATTTCAGGATCAGGTGACTATACTGGTGGCAAGATTGAGCTTGCACCTGAAACGCAAAAAGTGCTCGAACAAGCTGTTGATGAGGCACGTCGTCTGGGTCATCATTATATTGGTACTGAACACATTTTGCTTGGGCTAGTTCGCGGCGATGGACCTGCCCAGGAGGTGTTGCGCAAGTTGGGCGTCACTTCAGATCAGATCCGCCGTCAAACACGCCGCGTGCTCAACGAAAGCACATCTTCCCCAACGCCTTCTCCATCGGGCGGTAGACGTGAATCAAAGAAACAAGGAAGTTCCGGTCAGAAATCCCCGCTTGTTGACCAATTAGCAACTGATTTAACTGGTCTTGCAGAAGAAGAGAAACTTGATCCCGTTATTGGCCGACAAACCGAAATCGAACGTGTCATTCAAATTCTGGCACGCCGGACCAAAAATAACCCTGCCTTAATCGGTGAACCCGGAGTTGGAAAAACTGCCATCGTTGAAGGGCTCGCCCAGCGCATCATCGTAGGTGATGTGCCTGCTCCCCTTATGAACAAACGACTTCTGCAACTGGACGTTGGTTCTCTTGTGGCTGGAACCATGTACCGCGGCCAATTTGAAGAACGTCTCAAGCGCGTCATTGATGAGCTCAAGCAATCCGGTGCCGTTTTGTTTATCGACGAAGTCCATATGCTCGTGGGGGCAGGCTCTGCTGGCTCATCTGTAGATGCAGCTAATATCCTTAAACCCGCGCTCTCACGTGGCGAACTGCAAGTTATTGGCGCTACAACCCTGGATGAATACCGCAAACATATTGAAGCAGACGCTGCGCTGGAACGTCGTTTCCAGTCCGTGTTGGTGGATGAACCATCCGAAGATGAGACTCTCGATATCCTCAAGGGTATTCGAGGCGCATATGAAGAGCATCATCACCTCGTTATTTCCGACGAAGCCCTCGAAGCTGCCACACATCTCTCATCCCGTTATGTAACTGAGCGCTTCTTACCCGACAAAGCTATCGACCTGATCGATGAGTCTTCCTCGCGCGTACGCATGTACAAGAGCCCTGCTGCCAAACAGGCCAAAGACCTCTTTAGTCAACTACGCGAAGTGCGTAAAAATCGAACATTGGCACAGGAAGATGGCACGCTGGAAGACCTTAAAGAGTGGGAAGAGAAAGAGATCGAGTTACAGGCCAATCTCGAGCGCCTGCGCACCGCCTGGGACAGGAGCAACAGCCCAGTCGTCTCGGCGGAAGACATCGCCGAAATGGTTTCCATGTGGACCGGTGTGCCACTCATGCAACTGGCCGAAGAAGAAAGTACGCGCCTGCTGAAAATGGAAGAAGAACTTTGCCAGGATATCGTCGGTCAGGACGACGCTATCGACGCAATTTCACGCGCGGTACGCCGCGCGCGCGCCGGGCTGAAAGACCCGCGCCGTCCGATCGGCTCGTTCGTCTTCCTGGGCCCAACCGGCGTTGGCAAGACCGAGCTGACTAAGATGCTGGCCAAGTTTATGTTTGGCAGCGAAGAAGCGGCCATTCAACTCGACATGTCTGAGTTCATGGAGCGGCACACAGCTTCACGCTTGGTGGGTGCGCCTCCCGGTTACATTGGCTACGATGACGCTGGTCAGCTCACTGAAGCGCTGCGGCGGCGTCCGTACTCCATCGTCGTCTTTGATGAAATTGAAAAGGCGCATCCCGAAGTGCACAACATGCTGTTGCAAATTATGGAAGAGGGCCATCTCTCAGATGCCCGCGGCCGCAAAGTGGACTTCCGCAACGCGATCGTGGTAATGACATCCAATATCGGCGCGGACGTGATCCGCAAGCAGGGATCACTCGGCTTCCAGTTAAAGCGCGATGAAGAGACTGAAGAGCGCCTGTCATACGAAGAGATGCGCAAGAAACTGACTGAAACACTCAAACGCTCCTTCCGACCTGAATTTATCAACCGTGTGGATAGTGTGGTGGTCTTCCGCGCCCTGAACAAGGAAGACATCCAGAACATCGTCACGCTCGAACTGGAAAAGGTTTCAGAACGCTTGCAAGAGCATAACCTGACTCTGACGGCGTCTGAAGAATCACTTAGGTTGCTTGGTGACATGGGTTATGATGCCGAGTTTGGTGCGCGCCCGCTACGTCGCGTGATCCAGCAACAGGTAGAAGATCCGCTTTCAGACCGTCTGCTGGCAGGTGAGTTTAACGAAGGAGCTACCATTTTGGTAGATATAGATGATGATGGCGGGATCATCCTAACAGGCAAGAAAGAGAAAAAGAAAAAGATAGAAAAAACGCCCGAACCTGCAGCGTAAGATGAAATTCACTGACAGGTTTGTGAAAACCTGTCAGGTCTTTTGGGAATATGTTCGGGGCGGGTCTCAGACCCGCCCCTACGTTTTGTTTTTGTAATCATCCCTTAATAAATTTTTGTGTGTACACAACGTCTATTGGTATGAAAGGAAAATACTTATGGTTACACAAATTGCAACATTGGCAGGTGGCTGCTTCTGGTGCTTAGAAGCTGTATATGATGAGCTCAGAGGCGTGGTCTCAGTGGAATCTGGCTATGCAGGTGGACACGTAGAAAATCCAAGTTATCAAGCTGTTTGTACCGGGACGACCGGTCATGCAGAAGTGGTGCGGGTCACCTTTGACGAGAATATAGTTTCATACAAGGACTTGCTGAACGTCTTTTTCGGGATCCATGATCCCACTACGCTTAACCGTCAAGGCGCGGATGTGGGCACTCAGTATCGTTCGGCCATCTTCTATCATGACGACGAACAAAAGGCAATTGCTGAGGATGTTATCAAGGATTTGGAAGCACAGAATATTTGGGATAATCCCATCGTCACTTCGCTAGAAAAAAAGGATACACTCTACACCGCCGAGGATTATCACCAAGAATACTTTGCAAACAATCCCAATCAGCCTTATTGTACGGCTGTAGTAGCGCCAAAAGTGGCCAAATTCCGTAAGCAGTATTTAGAATTGGTGAAGAAGGAACAGCCGGCGTAAATATAGTCGCGCTGAGTTTATGGAACGCAGAGATAATCTCTGCGTTTTTTTGTTCCGCTGAAATTTGGCGGATGCAATATATTATGACTTGACATCCATAAGTATTATTGTATAATTACAAAGTACTCTTTTTTAAAGAGTACTATTTTATCAAGAGCTAGCTTGGAGTAACCATGTCTCAACAAATTAGTTTGAAGGATGCAGAGCGAAAGGTTTTCAAAACCACATTTGCAGATGGCCTGTGGGATGTATTCCTCGGGTGTTGGTTCCCTTTGCAATTAGCCATTGGGCCTTTACTCAGCCGCAGCCTGGGAGATTTTTGGAGTTCGGCGGTCTTTCTTCCCTTCTGGGTGGCTATTTATCTGATTATCCGAGGTGTCAGGAAGAAGGTGGTCGCGCCGCGAGTCGGGATGGTGAAATTCGGCCCAGCACGCAAGATCAGACTGAAGAAGTTCAGCATTGTGATGCTGGTCATCAATGTGATTGCGTTCACTCTGGGAATTGTGGCTGCCCTGGGCTTCGGAAGCCTTCCAGTAGGAGGGCCGCCCATCATCTTGGGGCTGATCCTGCTGATCGGCTTCAGCACCGCGGCGTATTTCCTGGACTTCCCCCGTCTGTACATCTACGGTTTGCTAGGCGCGCTCGCACCGCTGGTTGGCGAATGGCTGTACCAGAACATGGGCGCCTCGCACCACGGTTTCCCGATTGTTTTTGGAGTTACGGCTGGCGTGATGATCCTGACTGGCCTGGTAACGTTCGTACGATTCTTGCATAGCAACCCTGTCCCCGCCGAGGATTAAGATGAGCGCTTCGCAACCGGACCAGGAACTTCATCCGCTTGCAGACATTGACCAGGTCATCCATGCTTCGGCCCGTTTAATGGTATTGACCTATTTGTATGTGATCGAAAGCGCGGACTATGTCTTCCTGATGCGATTGACCGGGCTGACCTGGGGAAATCTGTCCACGCACATGGCCAAGCTGGAGGGTGCCGGTTATATTGAAATGCAAAAAGAGTTCAAGGGCAAAAAACCGCATACCAAAATCCAACTCACTGAGCAGGGACGGGCTGCATTTCGGAAATATAAAAAAAGTATGCAGAAAGTGCTCGATGATCTGCCGGACTAAAATAAAATTATTTTCATCCCTGAGCGGCGCGAGAGCGAAGTCGAAGGGCTTTTTACCAATCACACCTCGACCACGGTGAAAAAGATGCACCTCCGTTCGGTGAGGAATAATCTCTATCTAAACCGCTTCGTAATCGTCCCGCTTATAAACCGCTTTCTTATATTTGTACTCATCCACCTTCAAAAGATCCATCACCCGAATCGGCTCCGCCTTGACCAGGTTGCGGCAGGCGCGGTTGGCGATCCAGTACGAGTGCTTGTCCCCGCTGTCAACCAGTTCCTCTACCAGCCCATAGACCTGCTCCGGCAGCCTTCTCGCCAGGTCACTCAGGTTGTTGCCCACCGATGTACGTGGATACGGCACACTCTCTTGGAACAAATGCCGCAGAACCGTGAGAGAATACTCAGGTTCTTTATAAAACCATTTGTTCTCCTGCACAGGCCGCAATGTCTCGCTGACGAAGCGGCGCAAGTTGGGATCTTCTGATGTAACCAGGCGTAACAGAAATTCGTGTGCCTTATCGGGATGTTTCTTTATCAACCTGCGAAAGAACATCTGGGCAAATTCACGCGTGTCCCATTCCTGTGATGCGGCGGCAGATTCGAAGTAAGGCAGCACGGGTTCGTAATCTGTTAGCCCATAATCAGCCAGGATACCAAGCGCTACCCCTTTGCTTTGGTCCGATTCACTTTGTTCAAACAGTTGCGATCCAATCATGTAAACTACTATCGACTGGAAGTCGATAGCTTTGTATGTCGAATGAAATTC
>CAZCPP010000017.1:0-22601 GCA_964500655.1 uncultured Anaerolineaceae bacterium
GCTATCCTCCAATTGAATAACCACTTCATCACTATTTAGATGCGATTGCCCTAGGAATTGAATTCAAGTTTGACCGATAAAATGCGTTACGGTATAATACCGTGCCAGTTTGACCAACCGCTACGTTCCCACAAAGGGAATAGCAATTATCTATATTATGTGAGGAAAGTTTATGCCGAAACGAACGTATCAACCCAAGATCCGTCGGCGCGTGCGCGTACATGGCTTTCGCAAGCGCATGTCGACCGCTGACGGACGCAAAGTGCTCAAGCGCCGCCGCCTGCGTGGTCGCTATCGCTTGGCTGTAAAAGCCAACGAGCATGTCAAGAAGGTGCAGTGGTAGGTTCGCCAGCCGGTTTAGCCTGTAAGGCGGAGTCTTTACCCCCTGCGTAATGCTTTGAAACAACGAGAACAGTTGGCATATCGAGGTATGGGTGCAGCGAAAATTTCGCCTGACCCGGTCGACTGATTTCAAGCGGGTGCGGCGTACAGGAAAGTCTTTTGCCCACCCGTTCGTTGTGTTGATGGTACAAGCAAATGAAACGCAAAAGGTGCGAGTGGGGGTAACAGCCGGTCGTTCTGTTGGTGGAGCCGTTCAGCGAAACAAAGCCAAACGTCTATTGCGAGAGGCGATGCGTCCACTGTTACCGGAATTGCTTCTCGGTTGGGACTTAGTCTTAATTGCTCGATCAACATTATTGACCAAATCCTTACAAGATACTCGTCAGGCGCTTACAGGTTTACTTCATCGTGCACAGATCATACCCCAATCTCATGAAAGCTGAGTTCTATTTACCAAACGATTATCCCAATGAGCCACGCTTGTGCGATTTACCGCGCACCCCACGTAACTGGGCTCGTTTGGTATTATTGGCTTTCATTCGACTATATCAGATGACCATTTCACGCGGTCTACCAGCGGGGACCTGCCGATTTTATCCATCTTGCTCTCATTATGGCTATCAAGCCATTTACAAGCATGGTGCTACGAAAGGTTCTCTAATGGCTGCTTGGAGGCTGTTGCGCTGCAATCCCTTCAATGATGGTGGGTATGACCCTATTCCCTAGGAGAAAACTTATTTCAATGAAACCAAATAAAGTAATATTTTTGCTTGTGATTGCCCTTGCTGCTGTTTTGCTCAGTGGCTGTGCAAGCGGAGCAGCCCTCAACAACAGTTGGCCGGGACTAGCCTCTGATGGCGAGACAGCATATCTTGCATCCGGGCAATTTGTGTATGCCATCCGACTGAGTGATGGCAAGGAAGTTTGGCGCTATCCTGACAATGGTGGAAACAGTCTTCTGTTCATTGCACAACCAGTGATCGCACCTGATGGAACCGTGATTATAGGTTCCTCCGGTTCCGATCATCGCCTTGTTGCCCTCGATCCTACCAGTGTTGATGCCACTACCAAGGCCCCTGCCGAAAAATGGATTTTCTCGGAAGCCAAAGGCAGCTGGGTGGCTGGCGCTCTTGTTTTGGACGATAAAGTTTACGCCCCAAACTCTGATGGAACGCTCTACATTCTCGACCTGCAAGATGGATTTTCTACCAAAATAGCATTAAAAGAGGTCGGTCTTGGCGGGGCACTCTGGGCTGCGCCAAGCACGGATGGTAGCCTGGTCTATGTTTCATCGGTCGATCACTACCTGTATGCCATTGACCCCGAAACTTATGAGTTTGCCTGGCCAGCTATCGACTTGGGCGGCGCGGCCCCAGGCACTCCATTGATCGGTCCAGATGGGAATATCTACATAGGATCATTTGCATCGGAAGTTATCAAGGTAAACCCGGCTACAGGTGCAAAAACGATATTGACCAGTACGCAAGGCTGGGTGTGGGGTGGACCCGTGGCCGATGATCAGAATCTATACTTTGGTGACCTGGAAGGGAATCTATTTGCCGTAGAATCCACCAGTGGAAATCTGCTTTGGACAATCCAACCTGATGGCCCAGTTGTTGGCAGTCCCTTGGTTCTAGAAAATAACATCGTTTTTGTGACCGAATCAGGTTCAGTTTATGCTATTGATAGCGAGGGAAAAATCGTCTGGCAGAAAGATGTTGGTGGGCAAATATACACAACCCCCGTTTCTGGTTCTGAGCGAATAATAGTTGCGCCTATGCAAGCCGAATTTTCATTAGCATTTCTTGATGCCAATGGGAATCAAGTCTACACCTTTACACCGGAGAACTAAGGATTACATCTATGTGGGATACCCTCATTATTCACCCATTTACAAATTTGCTGTTGTGGATCTATTCTGTTTTAGCAGATGTCCCTGGCGCGTTTGGCTGGTCGATCATATTATTCACCATTGCAATTCGTGCCGTCACCTGGCCATTGAATGCCCAACAATTGAAGGGCGCGCAGGCCATGCAAGAGCTTAACAATGACAAAGAGTGGCAGAAGATCCAGAAGAAATACGCCAAAAACAAAGAAAAGCTGGCACAAGAACAGATGCGTGTCTATAAAGAAAAAGGCATTAACCCCTTTGCCTCGTGCTTGCCTACACTAATTCAGTTCCCGATCATTATCGGCCTGTATCAGTCCATCATCCGTGCGCTTGCATCGGCTCCACTTGGATTGTTGAGCCTGGCGCGCAGTGTCTACCCGACCCTCAGCGTTGCCGCGCTCATTCCGCTCAACAGCCGCTTTCTATGGATGGATTTAGCCCTCCCAGAAGGGATTCCATTGCCCTTTGAAGTCTCGTTTCTGCCAAATGGATTACCTACTCTGGCCTTGATTGTGGCGGTTACCACCTATATTCAATCCAAGCTGACCATGCCTGCATCATCGAATCCCGGTGATCAATCGGCTGCCATGGGAAAAACAATGAGCATCTATATGCCACTCTTGCTGGGTTACTTTGCACTGACATTCGCTTCTGGTCTGTCTGTATACTTTATTACTAGTAACTTACTCGGCATCTTCCAATATGCTGTCACAGGGCGCGCCAACTGGCGAAATTTGTTGCCAGGTGGCGATAAACAAACTAAATAAGCTATTCTGGGAGGAATCATGAACGAGAAACCAACACTCGAGATCATTGCCCCCACTGTCGAGGAAGCACTTGCACAGGGGTTGGCGCAACTCGGTTTACCAGCCGAGGCTGTCAGTATTGAAGTGCTAGATGCAGGCACAAAGGGCTTATTTGGGTTGGGGGGAAGGCAAGTGCGCGTGCGTCTATCAATAAAAACTGACGAGGAAGAAGCTCCTTCAGAACCGCCCCCTCCCGCCTCAAAACCAGAACGAAAACCTGCTTCTGCTTCGAAAAAGAAAGTCAAGCCTAAACCCAAAAAACCTGCTCTAAAGGCAAAACCTAAAGATGTTGGTGAACCAGACGAGTTGCTTGATCTCGCAGAAGAAACTGTTTCAAAATTGCTGTATCATATGAACCTCCAAGCACAAGTCTCAGCTCAATTTGCAGAAACTGACCGTGACGACCGTAAAACGATCAATGTGGATGTGCGTGGTGATGACCTAAGTATCCTCATTGGCCGTCGTTCTGAAACTTTGAATGCATTTCAATATGTCGTCAGTCTGATGGTCGGTAAAACTGTTCAGCAGTGGGTGCAACTTGTAGTTGACGTAGAAGGTTATCGCAGCCGACGCGAGAAACAACTGCGCCGCATGGCACGCCGCATGGCCGAGCAAACTATAAAAACCGGGCGCCGCCAGGTGTTGGAGCCGATGTCAGCTAATGAGCGTCGGCTAATCCACATCGAGTTGCGCGAACATCCGGCTGTTACCACTGAAAGTATGGGCGAAGACCCCCATCGCAAGGTGACCATCATCCCAAAAGATGACTAATTCTGACGGATTTTCTTGCGAAGGTTTCTAACCTTCGCAAGGTTTTTTAAGACGGTATAATTCGTTCATGTATAACCTGGTGCCCCTGGAACCGGTTGATTACTTAGTCATCGGACATGTTTCCCAGGACTTGACTCCATCCGGGAAACGCTTAGGCGGAACGGCTGCTTATTCCGCCCTCACCGCACATGCTCTGGGATTGCGCGTGGGCGTTGTCACAGCCAGGAACTCAGAGACCGACCTGGAAGAATTGCATGACATTGTTGTTGTATCTGCCCCATCAAAATATTGCACCACCTTTGAAAATATCTGCACCCAAAGTGGGCGCAGACAGATATTACATCATCAAGCTGAACCGTTAGCATTTGAGAGCATACCAGACATCTGGCGGCAGACTGCCATCATTCATCTTGGTCCGGTAGCGAAAGAAATGGACACGATTATTCCAGACTCATTCTCACCCACATTATTGGGAATGACGCCTCAGGGCTGGCTACGAAGTTGGGATGAAAACGGTCAGGTGACGAGTACGGCTTGGGAATCAGCCGAGCAGGCTCTCGGGCAGGCAGGCGCGGTGGTGATCAGCATCGAAGATGTAACCGGCGATGAAGAACAGGTCGAGTTTATGGCAAACCACACTCGCGTTCTAGCCGTCACTGAGGGGGCTGCCGGATCCCGTTTATATTGGCATGGCGACCAACGCCGCTTTAGTTCGCCAAAAATGGAAGAGATAGATGCGACGGGCGCAGGTGATATTTTTGCAGCGTCTTTTTTCATTCGACTGCAGGTCACACGTGATCCGTGGGAAGCTGCCCGTTTTGCAACGCAATTATCAGCGTATTCTGTTACGCGCAGAGGGTTGGAGAGTGTTCCAACCCCTGAAGAAATTCAAACCTGTATGGTGGAGGTTTTTTAGTTTATGGGCATAATATATACACTTGTCAATCAGAAGGGTGGGGTAGGAAAGACTACCACAGCTATCAACCTAGGAGCATACCTAGCCCATTTTGACCAACGGGTATTAATAGTGGATATAGACCCACAGGCCAATGCCACATCCTGTTTGGGTGTTGACAAACACACCGTAAAGGGCAGCACTTATGATGCCATGCTGGGCTCAACACCTGCAAATTCACTGGTGCTATACAACGAGCGTTTGAAGTTAACTTTACTGCCCTCTTCTCCTGCACTTGCCGGCGCGGAGGTGGAGTTGGTGAATCAATCTGGGCGCGAGACGCGTTTGAAGCAAGCCATTACCAACCTAGTAGAACGTTATGATTATGTATTGATCGATTGCCCGCCTTCGCTTGGATTGCTAACCGTCAACGGACTTATGGCCGCGCGCGATGGTGTTATTATCCCGGTGCAGTGTGAGTACTTGGCGCTGGAAGGATTAGGTCAATTAACACAAACATTGCAACTCGTGCGCTCTGGTCTATTCCCTGAACTCAAAGTGCGCGGAGTGGTGTTGACCATGTTCGATGGACGCACCCGGCTTTCCACCGACGTGGTGACTGAAGTTAACCGGCACTTTCCGGAACAAGCCTTCAAAACGGTGGTGCCACGTAGTATTCGTTTGGCCGAAGCACCTTCATATGGCCTTCCAGTTTCAGCCTATGCACCCGGTTCAAGTGGCGCAGAGGCTTACGAAGGCTTGGCACGCGAATTGCTAGCCGGTGATGGGATGCAAATCCCTGCAATGGGTTGAATTTTTTTGTTCTTCTTGGGTAGGTTAGGTAAGGAGTAGCTCATGCCTCAACGTCCTGGTCTCGGCAAAGGATTGGATGCCCTCATCCCCTCAACACCTGAATCGCAGCAATCAGCAGCTGGTGATAGTGGTATCTTGCAGCTTTCCGTGGATGTGATCGTTCGTAACCCCCGACAGCCACGAAGCAGTGAAATCGATGAGAAAGACTTGAAGGAACTGGCAGAATCAATTCGCGAACATGGCATCATTCAGCCTTTGGTCGTTTCGCCTGCTGAGGACGACAAGTACACTTTAATCGCCGGGGAGCGCCGTTTGCATGCAGCTAAGCAAATAGGACTTCGCACAGTTCCGGCTATCCTACGCCAAGCCACAGACCAGGAATTACTTGAATTGGCGTTAATCGAGAACATCCAACGTGCTGACCTTAATCCGCTCGAAGAAGCAGATGCTTATCGTCAATTGACCGAAGATTTCGGTTTATCTCACGAGGATGTTGCCCAACGGGTAGGGAAAAGCCGACCGGCGGTCAGCAATACCATGCGTTTGCTACAGCTTTCTGACACAGTTAAGAATGCTCTTGTGGAAAGTTATTCTCACGCAGATGAGAATGATCAGGATATCGAGCAACAGAGCGGAAGCAAATTCCGCCTAAGCGAAGGACACGCGCGAGCCTTATTGCGTTTATCTACCCATAAGGCACAGGATGCTGCCTTACGAACTGTGGAAACAGGCAATCTTAACGTCCGCCAGACCGAAGAATTGGTCAAACGCTGGGGCGGAGAGAAAACACCGCCAACTCCGAAAAAAATCCCACCTCCCGAATTGACAGATCTGGAAAAACGACTGGAAACGAGTCTTGCGACGGAAGTCAGGCTCAAACACGGCAAAAAAGGGGGTACCGTTACCATCCGTTATTATTCAGATGAAGAACTGGATAAACTATTGGAAAGGTTGTTATAAAATGTAGGGGCAGGTTTTGAACCTGCCCCTACGGTTTTATTATGAAGATACTTTTCAACGCTCGCATTTACACTCTTGATAATGCCCATCCAACTGTTTCGGCTGTTGCGATCGAGCACGGGCGTGTGGTGGCACTAGACGAGACTGATAAGCTACTATCCGAATTTGACAAAGCTGAAAAACAGGATATGGGCGGGAATATCATCCTGCCGGGCTTTACAGATGCACATTTGCATTTGCAGCAATATGCACTTTCCCTGCAAAAGATTGATTGTGAAACCGATACCCTGGATGAATGCTTGCAGCGCCTGGAAGAACATGTTCGCATTGCTCCTCCCGGTGAATGGATTTTAGGTCATGGTTGGAATCACAATAATTGGGGTGCCTGGCCATCGGCAACCAACCTGGATAAAATCGCACCAAACAATCCAGTGTATTTCACCGCCAAGTCTTTACATGCTGGCTGGGCAAACTCCAACACGCTAAAACTAGCGAATATTACAAACGCTTCGCCTAATCCCGCCAACGGTCAACTCCAACGGAATAGCAATGGGGAACTAACAGGTATTTTGCTTGAAACAGCTATGGATTTGGTCAACGCGATTGTGCCGGAGCCTTCAATTGAATCTGTTGCTGAAGCGATTGAGCATTCCCAGCCGATCTTGTGGCGCATGGGGCTCACCGGTCTTCACGATTTTGACCAACGCACTTGCTTCATGGCTCTTCAACAACTTCACTCCCAGAAAAAACTCGGTATACGCGTTACCAAAAGCATCCCAGTTGAAATGCTTTCACAGGCCATAGAACTGGGCATACGCACCGGTTTTGGAGATGACTGGTTGCGAATTGGCTCTGTTAAAGCCTTTATGGATGGCGCCCTCGGTCCGCGCACAGCTGCCATGATTCAGCCCTACGATAATGAACCAGAGAATCGTGGAATATTAACCATGGACGCCGAAGAGCTTTTAGATGTAGGCCGCCAGGCTGTGGAAGTGGGACTCAGCATGGCAGTGCATGCCATTGGAGATCGTGCTAATCATGAAACATTAAACGCCTACGAACAATTGCGCCGCTTCGAACGAGATCGGAATTTGCCTCCATCAAGACATCGTATCGAACACGCACAAATCCTCCACCCCGACGATGTCAGCCGATTAGCGGATTTGGGAATTGTCGCCTCTATGCAGCCCGTTCATGCCACTTCCGATATGGACATGGCAGATCAATACTGGGGTGAACGCGCAGCATTATCTTATGCCTGGGGCTCGCAATTAAATCATGGCGCAAACCTGGTATTTGGCTCTGATGCGCCAGTTGAATCTCCTAACCCGTTTATAGGGTTGTATGCAGCTGTCACCCGCCAACGCATTGATGGAGATGCCGAATCAGAAAGCTGGTACCCGGAACAGCGGCTGTCCATACAGCAGGCTGTAGAGGGCTTTACTCTTGGCCCTGCTTATGTCACGGGCATGGAATCCCGGTTGGGAAAACTCGCCCCCGGTTTCCTGGCTGACCTGATCGTTTTAGGACATGATCCGTTTACAATCCCATCAGCCGATTTACTAGAGATGGAATCTTTGGCAACCATGCTTGGCGGTGAATGGGTCTGGAAATCATAAAGGTAAAACATGGCAAAAAAAACTCAACTCACTCCTGAAATGCTGGTTCCCCGTATAGGTGAATATCTAGTAAAGCATGATTACATCACAGATTCAGATCTAAAAAAAGCCCTCGCCTTCCAACAAGAGAAAATGGCTAACCAACAGACTTATCTGTTGGGGCAAGCATTAATCGATCTAAAATTAATTGACCGTGCCATACTCGATCAAGCGGTCACGGAACAGATCATTCAACTGCGGTCGGCACTACAGGCTGCCAATCGAAGTTTAGAACTTCGTGTACAAGAACGCACAGCAGAATTACAAAAAGCACTCGAACGGCTCTCAGAGTTGAGTCAGATGAAAGCCAATTTCATTAGCAATGTCTCCCATGAGTTGCGCACACCTTTAACACATATCAAAGGTTATATCGATTTGATGGTATCTGAGTCCTTGGGTGATGTGACAGAGGACCAACGTCATGCGCTTGAAGTCAGCCAAAAAGCGACTGTTCGCCTGGAAGTAATGATCGAGGATCTGATCATGTTTTCAATGACATCAAAGGGCGAACTGACTATAAAGAAAGAATCTGTTGATATCCAACGTTTGGCAAACCTGGTAATTAATGCGGCCAATGAGAAAGCCTCGGATCGGGATGTTACAGTGCATGCAGTGGTGGAAGATGGCACTTCCTTTGTCCTGGCAGATTCGCAGAAAATTGCCTGGGTACTCTCCCAACTATTGGATAACGGAATCAAGTTCACGCCTGCGGGTGGACGCGTAGTCTTAGGTGTCAAGCCGGAACCGGACAATTTGGTCACGTTGTCCATCACGGATACTGGCATCGGCATTCCCGCATCTCAGATCGAGGAAATTTTTGAACCGTTCCATCAATTGGACGATTCTTCAACACGGAAGTATGGTGGCGCGGGTCTAGGTCTTTCATTGGTTAGACAAATTGTAGAGGCACACGGATCTATATTGGATGTGCAGTCAGTAGAAGGACATGGAACGACGTTTAGTTTTCCTTTATTAATCAGTGAATCACAATAAATATTGAATAATGTCCGAATCGCGATTTGATCAAAAGACGCTGGCATATATTCAAGCCCTCGTTCAGGCTGCCAGCAGGGATGATGATTGGAGAATCGCGTTAGATAAGTTGTTAGTAGCGTTGCGAGCAGAATTCGTTTTTGACAATGTTGCGATTTACATGATCGATCCTGCCACGTTAAGTCTTGAAATTGCACATGCCCGTGCTGTGGGCCGCGGTAAAGCTGCAGAAGCCGATGCAGCCTGGGGGGAAGAACTAGCCAACCAGGTTCATCAAAAAGAAAGTACGATCATACAAAATCCAATAAAAGGGGCTGATGATAGGCTTTCTCAAGCCTATTTATTAGGGTTACCTCTTTATAAGAGCTCGAAAGTTTTTGGGGCAATGGTTTTTATTCGTTTCGGAGGACCTGTTTACAATGATGAGCAAATTACTTTAGCGTTGGTCGCAGGCGGTTGGGTTTCTGCTCTTTTGTGCCAGAAAATTCATCAAGAAACCCGTGAACAGTTAGACAGATTGCAACAAAAGGTGCAATTGCAAGATGATTTTGTTGCAACGATTTCACATGAGTTACGCACCCCTTTAGGCTTCATCAAAGGATATTCAACAACCTTATTACGAGCAGACACCACCTGGGATAATGAAACAAAAAATGAATTCCTTACAATAATTGATGAAGAAGCTGACAAATTAGCAGAGTTGATAGATAATATTTTAGAATCTGCCAAACTGCAAAGCCGCTCAATACGTTTAAATGTACAACCCTTGCGTTTGGAAGTTTTGATCCGTGATGTGGTAATTCGTGTCCGAACACGACATAAGGAATTGGATGTGGAACTTCAATTTGATGAAGTACCTCCAATTCAGGGTGACAATGTGCGCCTAACTCAAGTACTGGACAATTTATTCAGTAATGCAATTAAATATGCTGACGGTTCAAAAATCACAGTCACAGTAAAAAGAGAACCTGATCACCTACTGGTCTCCTTTTCCGATCAAGGACCGGGTATTCCAGAGATTTATTTACCAAATATTTTTGAACGTTTTTATCGCGTACCTAGTGATCACACTAGTAAAGGCAGCGGGTTAGGATTATATATTTGCAATCAAATTGTTATGGCTCATCATGGTAAGATTTGGGTAGAGTCTGAAGTGGATAAAGGTACAATTTTTTATATTCAATTACCAATTGAATTAACGCTTTGATTTATTCTTTTTTGTTGCAAAGGAGTTGTGCGAATGTCGAAACGAGTCCTTATTGTAGACGATGAGCCGCGGTACTTGCGGTTGCTTGAAGCAAACCTGCGCACGGAGGGATATGAAGTCGCAACTGCACAAGATGGCGTTCAAGCTGTAGACATCTTCTCCTCTCAACCTATTGACTTGATTTTGTTAGATATCATGATGCCGCGCATGGATGGGTTTGCAACCTGTCAACGAATCCGTGAATTTTCGAATGTACCAATTATTATTCTGACGGCCAAAGGCGAAGAGCAAGATCGCGTCCGCGGTCTGGACCTTGGAGCCGATGATTATCTCGTAAAGCCCTTCTCTGCGACAGAACTACTTGCACGGGTTCGCGCTGTGTTACGTCGCAGCCAAATCCCAACTGAGACCGGACAGGCTCGCTTTTTCTCTCATGCCGAACTGAAAATTGATTTTGCACGTGCAGAAGTTTGGCGAGATGAACAACCCATTTCACTCTCTGCAACGGAATATCGGTTACTGCTACAGTTTGCACATAATGTTGGTACGATCCTAACGTCCGAAGATTTATTAACAGGTGTCTGGGGGCCAGAATACAAAACTGAAAAAGAAATCTTGTGGGTCAGTATCGCGCGCTTGCGACAGAAATTGGAAGAAGACCCACATACGCCTAGGCACATCGTAACACGTTCAGGATTAGGATATTCAATGCCACCAGTTGAATCATAATCTACGGAGTCTACCGTGCCGGATAAAACAATCCTGATTGTTGATGCAGATACAGCCAGTTTGAATTACCTTGTTCGAATGTTGCATGACCAACAGTATGTTTCCCAAGGGGCTGGCTCCGGTAAAGAGGGTTTGATATATGCTTGGCGAGATCGACCCGATTTGATCGTTTTTGATCCGGTTATCCAAGATATATCACCAGAAGAGTTCCTACAAAAAATAAAATCTGATCCACGCAGCACAAATATACCTATCTTGGCCTTGAGCAGTGATCCCAACCCGGAAAAGAAAGAAGGTTATTTGCAAGCAGGCTGCAATGAGTACGTAATAAAATCTGGTGAAGCCGTTGCTGCCTTACCAAAAGCAATTGCAAATCTACTAGGGGAAAAGCATGTGGCAGTAAAAGAGGGGGGCTTCCTGCTTATCTTTCTTAGCGCAAAAGGTGGCACGGGGACATCATCTTTATGTGCAAACTTTGCAACAGCGATTCGTAGCAACAGGCCCGAAAGCGATGTGGTTGTAGTTGATTTAGTATTGCCTATTGGTTCCATCGCCCCCATCGTCGGCTATGAAGGCGACATAGACTTGGTTTCAGTTGCATCATTAACATCCGCCGAAACAGCGGGGGAATATTTCCGCGAAAATCTTCCACAGATAGAACTATGGCAGTTTCAGCTTATGGCTGGTGCTACTGATCCTGAACGCGCTAATGAACTCCAGGTTGCACGCATTCCAGATATTCTCACAGAACTTCAGGCTGCTTATGACTATGTTGTAGTAGATATGGGCCGCGCATTGTCACGCATCAGCCTGCCCATATTACAAATGGCTGATTTGTTAGTACTAACTCTGAGTACCGATAAAAATACTATTACGCTAACTAGAAAAGTATGGGGTTATCTCCAGACACAAGGCATAGATACCGAAAAGATGTATGCTATTTTAAATCGCTCGGTTGGTCTGGAGGGATTGACCAAATCTGAAGCCGAAGAAATTATTGATCTACAAATAAAAACTGCTATGCCCTATATGGGTAGTAATTTTGCTTTAGCCAATAACTTGAATCAGCCTATCCTTACTAAATTCCCAGGTGATACTGCTGCAATTGTTTTTAAAGATACAGCCAAAGATATGATCACCCTCGCAAATAAGTTGCGAAACAAGTAACATTCGCCTGTCAAAACAATACACTATAAACAAAGGAAACGATAAATATGTCAATAGAATATGATGATAAAGGCAAAGTTTTTACTGATGTTGTCCCAAAGGTGTCCATTCCAGCAGTGGTGCAAACGACACAACACTTGATTCAGGGAAATGTTCATGTCCATCGCGATGAAAGACTGAAAGACGAACTCGACCGCGACGAACTCTTTTTAGCGATAACTAATGCCAAAGTACTTGGAGGGGATGGTCAGGTGCTTTTTGAAGCTCGCTTTCTCGCTGTGCGTCGCGCACAAATTGTCTGGGTAATACCCTCTCATGACACGGATGAGGAAGAGGAATCATGATGGCGCTTGCATCTGCTGGGGGCGGTTCACGCCTCACAGGCCAAGATCTGATCCGATTGAAAAGATTCCTTATTGATAATGTTTCACGCGCAATCGAAGCAGAGGGGATAACAGCCGAGCACCGCAATGAATTTATCAAGCAGAGTATCCAAGGCATATATGATCAGGCGAATATAAAATTGCCGCAAGATGTTCAAAAAACGATCTTTAAGGATATTTTGAATGAACTGCTTGGTTATGGGCCGCTTCAGCCATTATTGAGCGATCCTGAAATTACTGAAGTGATGGTTAATGGCCCAAAGAACGTGTACATCGAAAAAAAAGGTCAGTTAATCAAATCTAACGTGGCATTTGATGATGACAATCACGTTTTGAATATCATTGACCGTATCATCCTGCCGCTTGGTCGCCGTATAGACCCAGACAGCCCTACCGTAGATGCCCGCCTGCCAGATGGTTCACGTGTGAATGCAGTTATACCTCCTGTTGCTATTGACGGGCCATCCATAACAATTCGTAAATTTAGTAATGAAAAACTCGGTATCGGTGCTCTGATTGATCTTGGCTCAATCACAAAAAAAATGGCTGAATTTCTAAGCGCTTGCGTTCTTTCCCATTTGAGTATTATGATCTCAGGTGGAACCGGTTCCGGTAAAACCACACTATTAAACGTGTTATCTGGCTTTATCCAAGAAGAAGAACGAATTGTTACAATCGAAGATGCGGCTGAATTACAACTTCAACAAAGCCATGTGCTGCGCATGGAGTCAAAGCCCGCAAACGTAGATGGGGTTGGTGCAGTCACCATCCGTGACTTGGTTCGGAATTCTCTGCGCATGCGCCCCGACCGTATCGTAGTTGGCGAAGTGCGTGGTGGTGAAGCGCTTGACATGCTACAAGCCATGAATACCGGCCATGACGGTTCTTTAACAACCGTGCATGCTAACTCACCTCGCGATGCTCTTGCGCGCTTGGAAACTCTGGTTCTCATGGCGGGTCTAGACTTGCCTCTAAAAGTTGTTCGACAACAAATTGCATCAGCAGTGGATTTAATCGTGCAGCAGGGCCGTCTTTCAGATGGCTCTCGCAAAGTAACTTCGATTACAGAAGTAGCCGGTATGGAAGGTGACACGGTTGTCCTCACTGATATTTTCAAATTTGAACAAACTGGTGTTACCACCGAGGGTAAGGTAATGGGCGATCTAAAGCCAACCGGGATTCGCCCACTGTTCTCCCCACGCTTACAAGCAGCAGGATTCAATCTGAGCGGAGAAGTATTTGGAGCTAATGTTACCGATATGTTGAGAGGAGGAAGAATGCGACGTTAGGATGATGGAAAATGTTCTCTGCTATAATTATGTAACCGAATATTTCAAGCCCGAAAGAAAACATTGATGAAATAATGGAAACCCAGGCCCAGATTACTTTACGTGCAAAGAAACTAGGTATCCTGATCCGCGATGTGCGCGTGTCCTCACGCCGTACAACCAAAGAGTGCGCTGCCGCAATAAACGTAACCAATGGAATTTTTAAGGCTTTTGAAGAGGGACGGAAAGCGCCATCTTTACCTGAATTAGAAACATTAGTTTACTACCTCGATCTTCCCATTGACCATTTCTGGAGCAATGAATCTCTTTCTGATGCGCCTGCCCGCATCGATGAATTAGATCTTCCGCGTCTGACAGAATTACGGCATCGTATGATCGGTGCGCTCTTACGCAAAGAGAGAATGAACGCCAGTCTATCTATGAAATCTGTGTCTGAGCAAGCTGGTATTCCAGCGCGCCGCTTGAAAAAATATGAAATGGGAGAACGCCCAATTCCATTGCCAGAACTGGAAATCTTGCTAGAGATTCTGGGAGGTCGGATCGAGACCTTTTTCGATCAAGGTGGACCAATAGGCCAATGGATAACACAACAAAGAGCGATCCAGCAATTTTTAAATTTGCCTGCAGAGCTACAGAATTTTGTTTGCCAGCCAATAAATAGACCGTATCTTGACCTGGCGCGGAAGCTTAGTGATATGTCTACTGACAAGTTGCGTTCCGTTGCCGAAGATATACTAGACATAACTTTTTAACATATTCTTATGACCACTGACCCATTACAACTTGCTGAACAGGGGAAAAAGGCTTTTTCTGCAAAGGATTTCGAACAGGCCGCATCGTCCTTTTCCGAAGCTGCTTCCGCTTTTGAAGCCCGGGATGATGCCTTGAATGCCGCCGAGATGAAAAACAACTTGAGTGTGGCTCTGTTACAAGCAGGGAAAGCGCAGGCAGCTTATGAGGCTGTTGCTGGTACTGACGAAGTCTTTGCACAGGCAGGCGATGTGAAACGCCAGGCAATGGCTTTTGGTAACCAGGCAGCTGCGTTGGAGACGCTAAAAAAAACAGATCAGGCTCTGGAAGCCTATGAACATTCTGCAACGCTATTTGCTGAAGTCGGAGAAGGGGAGATGCGATCCATGGTTCTACAGTCAGCAGCTGCACTAAAGCTGCGGCGTGGCAAAGTGGTTGATTCAGCACTTTCGATGATCGGTTCTGTCGAATCAGCCCAAAAACCCAACTTAGTACAAAGATTCCTTAGATTCCTGTTACGCTTCAAACCATGATTGAGGTCAGTCTCCAGGCCCGCCCGGCAGTCCCCCAGGATCAACGTCAGATTGCTAATTTAATGTTTTTTGAATCCCATGTGCACAGACATCTCGATTGGCGCGCGCCGTTGGATTGGCTGGGTTCTCCTTACTACTGGGTAGTGGAAGATAATGCGCGCGTTCTCGCGGTTTTTGCTTGCCCCCAAGATCCAGCCGGCGTAGCCTGGGTAAGGCTATTTGCGCATGCACGAAATTTGCCATTGGATGATGCCTGGAGCGTGCTCTGGAAACAAGCGGAAAGGGATATTGCTCAACAAGGTGGTGCAACGGTTGCACTGATTGCCATGCACCAATGGCTGAACGATGTACTAGTCAGAAATGACTTTTCCCATACACAAGACATAGTCATGCTAGAGTGGAAAGGTACAGATATTCCAGAAGCATTGCAGGTTGACGACATAAAGGTACGTAACATGGAACCCAGCGACTTGCTTGAAATCGCTAAACTGGATGCAGTCGCGTTCAAACCGCTTTGGCAAAATCCACAAAGTGCACTGGAAAGGGCTTTACCTCAAGCCATATCCGCGACGGTAGTGGAAAGTAATCAGGGGCTGGTAGGGTATCAAATCAGTACCGAGAATCCTTTCGGAGCCCACCTCGCCAGGCTTGCAGTCCAACCTGATGCGCAGAGGAAAGGGCTGGGATCATTAATTGTTAGTGATTTAATCCGTCGCTTAAAAAATAAAAAGGTTTCCCGTCTGATTGTCAATACCCAAAGTGATAATTATGCCTCCTTGGCATTGTATGACAAAATGGAGTTTGTAGTTACTGGAGAAAAGTTTCCGGTCTATTGTTATTCTATTTCACCTTCCCACTAAGGAGGCTGTCATGGCAAGAGATGATGCAGTCATCGTAAATGCATTGGTTCGGCAGGCATTGGTCTCCGCGCAGGAAGTGATGGGGGAAAATGGATTAAACGTAGTGTTGCGCACCAGTGGATTGGAACGTTTCATTGGGAACTTTCCACCAGACGACCTCAATCCCGCTATCAAAACATCAGATTATGCTCGTTTGAATGAAGCAATCGAGGAATTTTATGGGCGCGGAGGACGCGGCATGCTGTTACGCATTGGAAAGGCATCATTCCAATATGCAGTGCGAGAACAAGCTACCCTACTCGGCTTAGCCGGGACTGCGTTGAAACTGTTGCCAACCAAACAGCGCATCAAATTTATTTTGAACGCCATGGTGGGTGCACTCAAGAAATCCAATGCACAGGTTGAAGCCTGGTTGGAAGAAGTCGATGACACATTCGCGTATTGCGATGCCACCTGCGCAATTTGCCATGACCGTAAAAGCACAGACGCAATCTGTCATCTTTATATCGGATCCATTGGGGAAGCCGTTCTGTGGGCGACAGGGCAAGAATTTGAAATTATCGAGACACTTTGTACAGCCAAGGGGGATCCGCATTGTCGTTTTGAAGTCAGGGAGTTTCAGGTATGACTAAAAGGATACTTTCAAGCCGCTTTTTGCAACGCTTCGTTGAAATAGCCGCCAACGAATTAGGGCAAGACAACCTTTCTACCGTTTTAGAAAAGGCGGGCTTGCCTACTGATTGGTCCGACCCGGCACATTGGAGTAGCCTGAGCGGAACAGCAACCGCCGAAACTTATGCCAGTTTACAAAAAGCCATACGCACCTACTACGGGCGCGGTGCACGCGGCATCTTGATGCGAGTAGGGAGCAATCTTTGGAAGCTTCTGTTGGATGACGCATCTCTGGTTTTGAAAGCACAATCTATGCTAGCACACGGATTACCCCTTGCCGCACGCCGAAAATCTGCTCTGGAATTGCTTACCAAATTGATGGGTGCTCAGCGAGGAGACGTGACGGTTCACACTCTAGACCAAGACCTCCTTCTAGCCGACCATGCCAGCCCAGGCACCCTTGCCCAAAATGAGTCGGAACGCATCTGTTATGTGACTTTGGGATTATTAAGGGAATGTTTGTTTTGGGCGACCGATCAGGAACACGATATTGAAGAAAATTCTTGCCGGGCAAACGGTGAGGAAGCCTGCGAATTTAAAATAACAATCGGAGGGTAAAAAACTGTGAAAAAGGACGAATGGACCTGGACTAGCAAGGATGATTTGGAGATAAAAGCCCAAAGCTGGGCACCAGATAAGAAGGCAAAAGCTGTTGTTTGTTTGGTGCATGGCCTGGGAGAGCATTCAAGCCGCTATGCAAATGTAGGCAAGGCCTTTGCTGATGCAGGTTTTGCTTTAGTTGGTTTCGATTTGCGTGGGCATGGCAAATCCAGTGGGCAGCGAGGTCATTTCCCCTCACTAGACGCTTTAATGGACGACATCCACAGGCATATTCAGCGGGGGAACGAAATATATCCCGATATGCCAACATTATTATACGGACACAGCCTTGGTGGACTGTTGGTCCTGAACTACGCGACTTATCACAAACATTCGCTGACTGGTGTGATCGTCACTGGTGCTGGGCTGCGTTCACCGGTCTTGGAACAGAAAGCCAAGATCACGTTGTCGAAGATATTAGGTGGCTTACTACCAACGGTAACTATTCCAACTGGTCTGGATGCCAATGGCATCAGCCGCGATGAAGATGTCGTACACGCCTATAAAGAAGATCCCTTCGTCCACGAGATAGTCACACTTTCCGCTGCGCGGGTGGGTGTTGGTGCTGTGGAGCGCGCATTTACACATGCAGCTGAATTTTCCACACCTTTGTTAATGATGCACGGCACAGCCGACCCGCTGACGTACCCACGAGGTAGTCAAGAGTTTTCCGATTTGGTACCTACAGATTGCGAATTGAAGCTCTGGGATGGCTTGTATCATGAATTGCATAATGAACCAGAGCAAGATGAAGTTTTTGTTTTTATGATCGATTGGATGAACTCTCAGCTTAAAAACAAATAAGTTTTTCACAGCCTTACTAGACAAATCATCCTGGGCATGGCAAAATTCTCTTTCTAATCTGACAACTATCGAGGAGAATAAGAAATGAGCCCTGAAAAGAAGATAAGCAAGCGCCAGATAATAAAGGCCAGGCGTCAACGCCAAAAACGGAACAGCCGTTTAATTTCCATTGGATTGATGTCCCTGGGTGCGATATTTATTGTTTTCCTCCTGGTATATCCAGGTCTTCGTACAAATAGAGAGTTTTCATCGCGGCCCAATGCCAATGATAATGTCATGGGTAACCCTGATGCCCCGATTACAGTCACGGAATATTCAGATTACAGGTGTAGTCACTGCGCTACATTTGCTATTGAAACCGAACCTTTATTGGTTAAAGAGTACATTGAAACCGGGGATGTAAAGTTTGTGTACCGTTCCATGGGTAACTGGGGTAGTGGCCAGTCCATTTTTGCTGTTGAAGCCTCCTATTGTGCAGGTGAAGAGAACAAATTCTGGGAATATCATGACCTTGTCTTTGCCAATATGGGAGTAACTTTGGATATTTCAAACTTAACTGCCTGGGCTGAAATTATTGAACTTGACAAAGCTGCTTTCAAGAAGTGTATGAATGAAAGACGCTATCGGGATCGTGCTGAGCAAGATGGTATAGATGGGAACACGCTTGGTGTAGAAGGGACTCCAACTTTCTTCATCACGTACGATGTAGATGGCGTAGAGCAAGCGCGAATTCTTCGTGGCGCCCAACCTTATGAAGTCTTCCAGCAAGAGATTCAAGCGGCATTAGCAGAGATGGGTCTGGAATAGCCAATAATTAACAAGAACTCAAACACCTCCTGTGAATTCGCAGGAGGTGTTTGTATTTGCAATGATAAATTGAGATTACTGCCTCGCCAACTCTCGATACAAAAACCACTGCCCCTTGCGATTATCCACATTTTTCATCGCGCGGTCATAATACAAATCAAAGATTTGCCCATTTTCTTCTTTGACACGAAAATAAAAACGCCCTACATTCAACGATCCCCGCGTGGATGCAACCGCTCCATGCGCTAGGCGCATATTGCGTGCATACTTTCCACGCCTTGTAAAGTCGTTCCACTCAGAGAGTGTTTCGATAATTCGGTAAGTCTTATCATCCCAAACAAATCCATTCGGACAATTCGGCGTCTTTTCATGGATTGGTGGAGTGTCGAAAAGCACTTTGATTCGTTCGTCAAAAAAGTGGATGGGGGTGAATTCAGTCATCTCAACTTTATTCGATAATACACCCACACAAACCAGAAAATGATGAAAATTCCCAAAAACGCCCAGGCGATCGGCGCTGCGCCCTCCACAAGTCCGGCACCGATGGCAAATAGCGCGCTGGAGGCCCAGATAACCTTGAGATTGAGCATCGCGCGAAACGTATCCACATTTGTATTTCTACCTAATAAAGATTCAACCCCAATACCCATCAAGGCTGCACCGACCAGACGTGATAGGATTGGATCATAGGTCTCCCAACCAACAAGTGCCAAAAATGTCTGTGGGAAAAACAATAAGGGGATGGCAAAAAGCACATCTGCTACAAAGTGGATGACGAACCAAGTTCTCAGACCATTTGGTACAGATTTATCCATTTTTACTCCATCTCGATTCCCAAATCTGGAAGTTGCTGAGTTTCAATGATCTTTCGTGTTTGCAAATTGATCGTTGTTGCAAATCTGTTCCCTTTTTGGCGATAGATAGCCAGCAATACACCGCTGTCTAGGATAGTCAGATTGTAAATATCGCTGACATCGGCGATCAGTTCTTTGTACCGGGTTCCATCTACATCAGAAATACCTATACCGCGTGTATCATCCCGATTTAATTGCCCATCTTGATTGGTGTCATGATGCGCAACTTCATATACAAACCAGCGAATGGGGGTGATTTCAGGTTCCTCATCTGTTGACGAATTTTTTGATACTTGTGGGGGAAAAGACACCATATTGATGATATACGAATGATTATCTTCAAACAACGTATGTGATTGCAAATTTTCCGAATCTAGGAATACAAGGTTGCGGATCAGCCCGCCGCCACCCTCTCCAAACTCAAACCAGCGTGAAGAGCCATAATCGTAATATGATGAGCCGCCACTGGTCACAATTTCAGCACTGAAATATTTCGTTCCGCACAGTTGCCTAAAGCTTCGTAATGTCAGTTCGGGCGGTGCATCTACTTCTTTCTCAATCGAAACACTATTGTGGCTTGTCCCACCGCCTCTAAAAATCGACAGGAACATCAGACCACCAATTAGCAACAACCCAATGGCAGCCACAACGCCCGCAATAAGAAGGTTTTTTTTCATTGTGTTCTCCTTATTTATTTCTGAAGATACAATACACTATAGCGTCAACATGTAGAATGAAACACGCCACCAACCCGCTTACCTTGTTCTACCAGTTCATTGAATAACTGCACAGCCTTATTGGTTTTTTCCACGTGATATGAGATCCCGCGCTCACGCAACAACGCCTCGGTCTCAGCACATATCCCCAACCGTCCTATCACGCCGCGCGTCAACACGATTGCTTCTACGTTATGCTCCAAGATTTCCTCGATATCAACTGGTTGGATTCCCGGAGTATGCGATGTGCCAGTCTCACCCCAGTTCCACGTCCGTGCGCCGCCTGGCCAAATTTTACAATCTTTGAATACTTGCACTTCCCCACCGATGCTCACTTCCATGTTTCCCCAAGATAAATCGGTAATTAGCGTTTCAACCATTTTCTATCCTTTGTACTTCCAATCCCAAAACCAATACGCCAGTCCCTTGAACTCACCCCAGTGTTCGAAATGCTCCTCCACCTGCTTCGGCTCGACGGGTTCCCCATCATACCATTCGTGCGAGACTAGTTTCAAAGCCCAGGAATCAACCGGGATGAAATCGCCGCGTCCCAGGATCAGCAGTAGGTTGGCTGCCGCATACGGACCGACTCCCTTGATTTTCAACAACTCTTTACGTAGCTCTAAAGTGAGCAAGTCGCTAGTTTTCAGGGATTCAAGATCCAATTCGCCGGATGCCACTCGAAGGGCCAACTCATGGATAGACGGTGCCCGGTAGCCGACCCGCACCGCTTCTCTCAGCACTTCAGAGCTGCTGGCTGCTATTTCATCAGGGCTCGGGAACGCACGTAATTCCTCATTCCCGTCCATCGAGGGACCAAATTGCCTGATCAGATTCAGGTTCGTGCGTTTAGTAGCCGCCCACAATGTATTTGTTGTCAGGATGGTTTTGACCACATCTTCGAACAGGGTCGGGGAACGCAGCACGCGGCCGCGAGCCATCTTCTCAACCTGCAGCGGTTTTAGTTCTCGTTTCGAAGCGGCGTAGAAAGCGGAGAAATCCATATCCAGGCCTAGCATCCATGCCACGCGTTCGCCCACTTCCGTTTGCTCTGCCTCAGTCAGTTTTTCCGTTTTGACGTTTACCCCATCATCCATCTCCGTGATTTGATAGACCAATACGCGACCGCTTGAGAGCCGGTCGGTGTATATCAGCGTGGCGGATTCCTCATCGAAGTTAAAAGGCTCCAGCTGTACCCAGCCATGTGATTGGACAACTGAGAGAAACCGAAACGGCGGACGAGCGGAGAGTTTGAATTGCATGTTAGCTTTCCTCCCGAACACAGATCATAGTGGCCTGCATAACCGAGACGAGCTTCTCCTGGTCGTTACTCATTGCAAACAGTTTGCCTTCGCAAACGGTTAATGTTTTACCGGGTTTGACAACATGTCCCTCGGCTCTGAAGCGTTCCCCCAGCGCAGGATTGAGAAAATTAACTTTGAACTCCACCGACAGCACACGCGAGTTTGCAGGCATGAGCGTAAAAGCTGCATAACCGCAGGCACTATCCATCAAGGTGGTGACAATGCCTGCATGCAGAAAGCCGTCTTGCTGAGTAAAGCGTTCATCGAAAGGCATCTCAATGTGCAATTCCCCCGCGCGGACGAGTGTAATCTCTCCGTTCAGGGTGTTGATTAACTCCTGTTGCGGGAAACTTTCACGCACGCGCTTTTCAAAGTCGGGGTCGAGGGGTTGGCGAGCAAGCATGACAAATTTTATTAAATGTCAAGATTATTGCGAACTGTGCGCAACTCCATCATTAAAGCTTGTCCTTTAGGGGTTAGTGACCAAAACAAAGCATAACCTCCTTTTGTTGTTTTTAGATTTTGAATATCGACAAGTTTGTGCGCTGATAATTGAACCTTTATTGTTTGAAATACTTGGTCATTTAGCGTTGGGGAATATCCAGTTTCTCCTGTTATCTCAAAAAGTGACTCTCCTAAACTTTTCTTTAGAAGCGAATTATTTGGGTTTTCTAATAAATAGGGTGCGAGGAGACCAAATAGTTTTTTCCATGTTATTGTCAATTTCCAAGGCTTTAACCTAGAATTACTAACCTTGCACTTTAAGAATTAGATAGAGCCAATTGGCTGCAAATTTG